>NZ_NPFZ01000031.1:0-246941 GCF_002259425.1 Rhodococcus sp. 14-2470-1a | reverse complement strand
TAAAAGACTCTAGAAACAACAATCCGAAGATCGTGAATCAGTCAAATGACATCAAGTCCACATCACTAGCAAAAAAACTCAACTAGCACTACAAAAAAAATCTTCTCACCCCAGACGGGAAGAATGAAGCAAGAAGATGTCACACCCACACCCCAAAAGGCATGAGCGCCAAAAACATTCGGCACTGACATTCATCGACACACTGTTGAGTTCTCAAAGAACACGCACACACTCTCCACCCGCAGACTCACGCCTACCAGCATCAAGGGCAACTGTTCCAGCCTATCCCAGCTTGGTCTCGGATGCAAGCTCCGACTCTTGGGGGACAAACCAATCAAAAGCTACCGTACAACCTCGTTGTCTCCGGCCTCTCGGCTGGAGTCGGTGTCCGTGTCGCTCTGACTCGACAAAAGTTACGGCACGGGAAACTGCGCGTCAAATCCCCAGGTCGCCGAGAATCCGAACGACAAACGCCGAGGTGGTGACGCGTACAGAGAGTTATCTACCCACCACACGCTCGAATCACACCTGTGTGACTCGCACCACCTCGGCGCCGTAGTGCTAGGAAGCTAAGCGCACACCTGCGAAGTTCCGCTTTCCCCGACGTACGACCAACCAACGGCCGTGCAGCAGATCCTCGGGTGACGGCGTCCACTCCTCGTCGGCGATTTTCTGGTTGTTGACCGAGGCACCGCCCTCCTTCACTGCGCGACGTGCTGCGCCCTTGCTCTCGGAGAGACCGGTTGCGACGAGCAAGTCGACGATCGTCGACGGCTCCCCCGGCGCGAGGTCGGCTACCGGTGTCTCACCGAGCGCGGCTGCCAACGTCGACTCGTCGAGATCGGCAAGTTCGGCGCGGCCGAACAGTGCTTGGCTGGCCAGCTCGACTGCACGTGTGTTCGCCTCTCCGTGCACCAGTGTCGTCATCTCGGCTGCCAGTCGCTTCTGAGCCTCGCGCGCATGCGGACGTTCACGCGTCGCTTCGTCGAGATGGTCGAGTTCGGCCTGATCGAGAAAGGTGAACCAACGGAGGTACTTGACGACATCGGCATCGCCGGTGTTCACGAAGTACTGGTACCAGGCGTACGGGCTGGTCATTTCCGGGTCGAGCCACAGGCTTCCGCCACCGGTGGACTTTCCGAACTTCTTTCCGTCCGCCGACGTGACCAGGGGCACCGTCAGCGCGTGGACCGACTCACCGTCCTTGCGTCGGTTGAGCTCGACGCCGGCGATGATGTTGCCCCACTGATCCGAACCGCCGATCTGGAGCGTGCACCCGTGCGTGCGACGAAGTTGGACGTAGTCGTTCGCCTGAAGAAGCATGTAGCTGAACTCGGTGTAGGACATTCCGTCGGCCTCGAGACGCGTTTTCACCGTGTCCCGCGCAAGCATCACGTTCACCGAGAAATGCTTGCCGACGTCACGAAGGAAATCGATCGCCGACAGCGGACCGGTCCAGTTCAAGTTGTTCTCGACGATCGCACCCGTAACTCCGTCGTCGAACTCGACGAATCGCTCGAGCTGGCCGCGGATACGGTCGGCCCAGTCCCGGACGGTGTCGGTCGAGTTCATGACCCGCTCCCCCACGTCACGAGGATCGCCGATCAGTCCGGTGGCACCGCCTGCCAGGACAATCGGCCGGTGACCTGCACGTTGAAAACGCTTGAGCGCTAACAGCGGAACGAGGTGGCCTGCATGAAGGCTGGGACCGGTCGGGTCGAAGCCCGCATAAAGAGTGATCGGCCCGTCGGACGTCGCCTTCTTCAGTTCGTCCACGTCGGTGGACTGCGCGATCAATCCGCGCCAGGTCAATTCGTCGATGATGTTCTCGCTCACGCCTCCGATCTTTCCGCATCCGACGTCGAACAGGAACCTCGCCCTCGTCGGGCTCGGTCAGGACGCCGGCGCCCGCGGGCTCCGGCGATACGCCGACACCGCGTCGGAGCGCGGGATCCAGAACCTCCACGGTCTGTCGGCAGCCTTGCTGACTCCCACCCTCGGGCCTTCGGCCACGTCGGTCGGACGACCGGCCCGCCCAGCGGCGAGAACGATCCGCGACGATCCGTCGAACAGGTCCATTCCGTTGTCCGAGAGCTGGGCGCCGATGGCCTGCCCCAAGTTACCCGGCCCACTGACCAGCTTCCTGGAAGCAACTCGGTCGCCTCTCCGGCGCCGTACTGCTTCCTCACCGTCCACCAGCTCGGCGGCTCGCAGCAACACTGCGGCGGCTTCACCGTCGGGACCGCAGGTGACGTTCATGCACAGGTGCATGCCGTAGCTCGAATAGACGTACAACCGTCCCGCCGAACCGAACATCACGCGGTTACGCGGAGTCGGGCCGCGATAGGAGTGAGCAGCGGGATCCGGCCAGGGTCCCCCTTCGGGTCCGCCGTACGCCTCGACTTCGACGACTCGCACGCGCACGTTCTCCAATCGAAGTTCGACGCCGAGCAGGTTCCGCGCGGCCTCGACGGGATGGCAGTTCAGATCCTCTGCGTTCACACAGCTGATCTTTCCCTGGCGCTTGGAGCCCTTGACGTCGACCACCCGGAAGGTCTTGAATTCATCACACAGTGAATTCATCAGCCGATGAATTATGGAGGACACCATGACGATCGCACCCGATCCGGCGGTCATCGTCGAGAACCTCGTCGTCCGGCGGGGCAAACGCACAGTTCTCGACGCGGTGACCATGTCCATCCCCGCCGGCCACATCACCGGCCTGCTCGGCCCGTCCGGATGCGGCAAGACAACACTCATGAGAGCGATCGTCGGTACCCAGGTGGTCGAGTCGGGAACGGTCACCGTGCTGGGTAAACCGGCAGGCTCGAGAGCACTGCGCCGCAAAGTCGGCTACGTGACCCAGGCCCCGAGTGTCTACCGCGACCTCTCGGTCCGCGACAACGTGGCCTACTTCGCCGCGCTGTACGGACGCGATTCCCGTTCGGTCTCGTCCGCGATCGATTCCGTGGGTCTGGGTGAGCATGCGTCGTCGCCGGCGGGAAATCTGTCCGGTGGGCAACTCGGCCGCGTGTCCTTGGCCAGCGCGCTCGTCGCCGAGCCCGAACTACTCGTGTTGGACGAACCCACCGTCGGGCTCGATCCCGTGCTGCGAGCCGAACTGTGGTCACGATTCGAGGACATCGTCCACTCCGGCGCGACGCTGCTGGTATCCAGCCACGTCATGGAAGAAGCCGAGCACTGCTCCGAGCTGGTCCTGATGCGCGACGGTTCGGTACTTGCACAACTCGCGCCCCGGGAGCTGTTGCAACGCACGGGCGAATCGAGCCTCGAACACGCGTTCCTGACCCTCATTCGCACCACGGAAAGCGGTGTCCGATGAATGTGCACATCTACGCAGCCGGGACCACCCGGATTCTGCGTCAGCTCCGAGCCGATCACCGAACCGTCGCGATGATCCTTCTCGTCCCGTCCCTGCTCATGGTTCTGCTGTACTTCCTCTACCAGGATTTTCCCACGGCACCGGGCGCTCCCCCGCTGTTCGATCGCGTTGCCGTCAGCATGCTCGGAATACTGCCGTTCGTAGTGATGTTTCTGATCACCTCGATCGCCATGCAGCGCGAACGCAGCTCCGGGACACTGGAACGGCTGCTCACGACACCGATGTCCAAGCTGGATCTGCTGGCCGGATACGCCTCGGCTTTCTCGTTGGCTGCGATAGTTCAGTCGCTTCTGGCCTGTGCGGTCGTGTTCGGGGCGCTCGGACTCTCCACCGAAGGGTCGCCTGCCTGGGTGCTCCTGATCGCGGTGCTCGGCGCCGTTCTCGGTGTCGCGATCGGACTGCTGTGCAGCGCGTTCGCTCGCACCGAATTCCAGGCCGTGCAGTTCATGCCGGTCGTGGTCGTGCCGCAACTTTTCCTGTGCGGACTACTCGTCCCCCGAAATCAGATGCCGGACTGGCTACACGCCGTCAGCAACGTCATGCCGCTCAGTTACGCAGTCGACGCGCTGAGCCAGATCTCTACCGCCCCGAGCGTCACCGGGCGATTCTTCACCGATGTCGCCGTCGTTCTGGCCTTCACGGTCGCCGCGTTGTGCGCTGCAGCAGCAACTCTGCGGCGGCGGACACCATGACCGGCAGAGCACGGACGGGACGACGACCGGGCCGACCGGACACGCGCGACGAGATACTGAGAGTCGCTCGAACACGTTTCGCCGCTACAGGTTTCGACAAGACTTCGATCCGATCGATCGCCGCGGACGCCGGCGTCGACTCCGCCCTCGTGCACCACTACTTCGGGACCAAACGAGACCTCTTCGTAGCGTCGATCGCCCTGCCGACCGATCCGACGGTAGTACTTCGTCCAGTCCTGGCCGCCGACACCGATCGGCTCGGTGAGGCGCTACTCACTGCGATTCTTGCCGTCTGGGACTCCGAGAACGGCCAGGCCGTCGTCGCCACGTTTCGTTCACTGATCGCAGGCGCCGACGTAGGCCTGATCAAGACCTTTCTGATGCACGTCGTGCTCGACGACATCGCACACAGAGTCGACGAACCCGTCGGGTCCGGCCCTCTGCGAGTCGCGCTCGTTGCCTCCCAGATGTCCGGTCTACTGCTCACCCGCCACATCCTGAGCATCGAACCGCTCGCCTCGATGCCCGCGCACCGCGTGGTGGCGCTGACAGCACCGACGTTGCAGCACTATCTCGCCGGTGAACTGCCCGACTTCGTCCCCTGACGATCAGGATCGAGCGCGAGCCAGAATCGACTCGTGCTCGGCGTCGTCCACATCCCTCGCGTCGTCGACGAGCAGGACCGGGATACCGTTCTCGATCGGATATGCCCGACGCAGCCGCGGGTTGTAGAGCAGCTCGTCCTCCACCAGCAACAGCGGGCCCTTGTCGACAGGGCACGCGAGGATGCTCAGCAGTGTCTGATCGATTGCCACCGATTTCTCACTTTCGTCTGTCACCGATTCGCACGGGGATCGTCCGAAACCTTACCCACCGCACGTAGCAGAGCTCAGTCCGTTCCGACGTCGGCCACACTGTCGGTGCCGAAGCGTTGCGCGGCAATCGCTTTGGTCAACCGCTTGTAGGTACTGGATTCCTCGTCGTAATACCAGGTCCGAGCACTCGGCGTTGGGATACGAGACTTTCGTAGTTCGGTTTCCCGTGGCCGATACGCCCGCCCCAGCGGAATCGCATCGACGAGATGAACGATGTCCGGACGCTGGCTCGGCAGCAGCACGCCCATGGCGTCGGTGATCGCCTTACCCGGCACCGTGCTGTCCTTCCGCACCGAGATGCCGCAGATCGCGACCTCGTCGGCATGGTCGAGTCGCCGGGACGAATCGGCACTGCCACCGATGTCCACTCCGTACACGACGACGGATCGAACCTGCGGAATCTCCCCGAACGCATCGATGATGGGTTGGGTGAACACCGGCCCGCGAGGTGTCTTCACGACGGTGTCCTTGCGGTCCACCAGCCAGAAATCTCCGTCGGAATCCCGTCGAAACAGGTTCTCGGTGGGAATCCACGAATCACCGGGCTCGAACACGCCCCGCATCAAAGGACTTGTGACCTCGCCCTCGTTGCTCGGACGCCCGAGGAGCAAACCGACCTCGCCGTCCTTGCACAGCCGAACGAAACCGTTGTCGTCCTCCTCCAACCTCCCGGTGATGGGGTCGTAGGCAGCCAGAGCCACCCGTGCACTTCCCGGCAACGGGCGGCCCTTCGATCCGATCTTCGAACCACCCACGTTGGCCAGGATGATGTCGTTCTCGGTGGAGGCATAGAACTCGAGAACACGAGCGGGCGAGAAACGCTCCATCGTTCGTTTCCACAGCCCGACAGGCATTCCCGATCCGATGAACAAACGGACCGCGTGCCGGAGGTCGACATCGAGATGATCGTCGTCGAGGATGCTCTGCATCATCGCCCAGGTGTAGCTGATGACGGTCACGCCATAGCGAGAAACCTCACCGGAGAACCGAACCGGGTCGAGACCCCGCGACAGGGCAATACGCGACCCGCCGGCGAGCGCACCACCGACACTCACCAACAATCCCGCCGAATGATGAAGAGGAGCAAGGCAGTACACCGTGTCTCCGGAACTCAGCCCGGCCGCGGTGGCGGTTCCGTACGCCGACAGCGCCCATCTGTGGTTGGTGATGTAGCGAGGCTCGAGGCCCCGATCCGTTGCCGTGAACAGCACCATCGCAAGTTCCCTCGCGCGGCCCGGATTGGGCTCGAACCACGCAGGCAACCGCACCGAATCCGGATCGACGGCTTCGAGGTCGGTGACGTCCGCCCCGGTCGGTACGTCCAGCTGACGAGCGTCACCACCACCCAGAACGAGAACGTTGGCGGCGACGGTCGTCGCAGACTTCAAGTTCTCCGGGTCGGTGACGACGGTGTCGACGTCCACCGCCCTCAGGGCGCTCTCGAGGTTGCCGCCCGGAGGAAGCAGAACTGCTACTGCGCCGATTCTGGACAACGCGGCCACGGCCGCCAGCGCGCTAGGACGGGTCTCCATGAGCACACCGATGCGCGCCGACGGCCGGATGCCGGAGACGACAAGGCCCTTCACGACGTTGTCGATGCGGACGTTGACGGCCTCGTACGTGTGGACTCGATCGTCGAACAGGAAGCACTCACCCGACGGCGACCGACGTCCCTGATCAGCGATGAGCCTGCCCAACGACACCGTCGAATGCGCCTGCATCTGACCGAGACGCGCCAGTCGTGGCAACGTGCGCACAGCCTCCGACGACATCTCGCGGGTACCTCTCACCGCTCCCGTCGCCGCTGCCGCGAGCCCGCGGCCTACTCCGACACCCACCTCCGCGATGGACGCGGCCGTATGAATGATTCGATTGCTGACCGACACACCGCTTTCGGAATCGGGATGTTCGTCGTACACCATCTCGTGCACGCCGGATGGCTGCTCCCCCAGCCCTTCCCGCCACCGTATCCACTCGCCCGTTGTAGGCCACGTCTGCGCCGCGGCGGTGGTGCCGACCACCAACCCGAAGTGACCGGCACGCAAAGTGCTTTCGAAGATCTCCGCACGTGGCGCCGCACGCTTGATGCCGCGCACCGCCAACGGCTGGCCGATGTCGTCGACCTCGCCTACGAACGCGAGAACCGGAACCGACAACTCGGACAGCGTCAGCAACCGATCCTTGATGACGAATCCACCCGTCATCATGCGGTTGTGCACCACGAACTGCTTCAACAACTCGGCCACAGCCGGGCCGGACCACGCAACCCAGCCGTCCATCGCCAGAAAACGCCTCTGCGGCTCGCGAGGCAACAACGCATCACGGTCGTGCAGCTGCCGGAGGAAGTCGAGTCGAGACCGCACCGTCTTCGCCGGATCCAACAATTGGAACCCGGTCCGTGCCATCCACCCGGAGACGTCCATCCGAGTGAACACGTGATCCGCCAGAAACTCGGCACCCTTGGTCGCCACACCGGCCGGAATACCCAGTGGCAACGCCGCCAACGTGTCCACCGGCGCCCCGAACGTGATGAGACTCGCCAGATTTCGGCCACTCCGATACGCCGCAGCCTGGTAACAGAACATCCCGCCCTGCGAGTACCCGCCGAGGTGGACGTCGCGGCCGGTGATCGTGTGGACCTTGTCCACCACCTCGCTGATCGCGACAACATGATCCGCCAGAGTCCGGCTCCACCCGCCTTCCTCCGTGTCGGGCGAACCGAAGTCCACCACCCACGGATCGAGGCCCATGTCGTGAAGAATGCCGGCAGCGCCGTTCTCGGTCGTCACGTCGTACACATCGGCCGACACCATCATCGGCGGCACCAGCACGACCGGAGGCTTCGAACCCTCGTCGGCGTCGTCGGCGAAATACCGACGGAGCCGGTACATCGGCTCACGATCGACGACCTTGAACGGCGACGGATCGACCTCGGTCTCCAGACCGCCGAGACGGATCACTTCGAGGCCGTTCTGTGCAGTCGCCACCGCACGCCGCAACGGCCCGCGGATCGCGTCTGCGTTCAGTCCCACCACAACACACTCCTGCGTTCGACGCTTGTCCCCGCTCGAACCGGCCACTCACCGACCCGTCAGAAGCTTCTCATACCGAACCCCTTCGAATCCGGCGCGCCTGATTTATTTCTCTGTCAGCGAGCAGGAATTCCGTCGGCGAGCCACGCGCGAGCCTTCTCCGCAGTCGACCGCACACCACCGAGCTGGCTCGCCACCTGCACAGCAGCCGTGCCGCCCCGAGAATCTCGCGACGAAATGGAACCCTCGACGGTCAGGACCTCGCGAACCGCCGGCGTCAACGACGGATCGATCGACGACAACTCCTCGTCCGTCAACTCCTCCAACCCGACGCCGCGCCCCTCCGCAACACGAACGCACGCCCCGGCCGCCTCGTGCGCCACCCGGAACGGAACACCCTGCCTCACCATCCACTCGGCGATATCCGTCGCCAACGTGAAGCCTGCGGGCGCGAGCTCGGCCAACCGATCCACATGGAACTCCAGCGTCCCGACCAATCCGGCGAGAGCGGGCAGCAACAGCTCGAGCTGCGCCACCGAATCGAAGACCGGCTCCTTGTCCTCCTGCAGATCCCGGTTGTAAGCCAACGGCTGTGCCTTCAGAGTCGCCAACAGGCCGGTGAGATTACCGATGAGCCGACCCGTCTTTCCGCGCGTCAATTCCGCGACGTCGGGGTTCTTCTTCTGCGGCATGATCGAGCTGCCCGTCGACCACGCGTCGGCGAGCGTCACGTAGCCGTACTCCGGGGTACTCCACGACACGATTTCCTCCGCGAGACGCGACAGATCGACCGCGGTCATCGCGAGCACGAACGACGCTTCCGCCGCGAAGTCACGTGACGAGGTCGCGTCTATCGAATTCTCGGCCGACGAATCGAAGCCCAACTCGGCTGCGATCTTCTCCGGGCTCAGACCAAGCGACGAGCCCGCCAAGGCCCCCGAACCGTACGGCGACACCGCGGCTCGGCGATCGAAATCCTGGAACCTCTGGACGTCACGCAACAGAGGATGGGTGTGCGCCAGGAGATGGTGGGCCAGCAGCACCGGTTGCGCGGCCTGCGAATGCGTCTTGCCCGGCATGACCGCAGCCGGGTGCGCAGCAGCCTGCGTGGCCAAGGCGTCGACGACGTCGAGGACCCCTGCCGAGACCCGCCGGACAGCGTCGCGCAGCCACATCCTGAACAGAGTCGCCACCTGGTCGTTGCGCGAGCGTCCGGCCCGAAGCCTCCCTCCGACCTCGGGACCGACCCTGTCGATCAATCCCCGCTCGAGCGCTCCGTGGACATCTTCGTCGGACTCCGCGGCAGCGAACTCACCGGAAGCGACGTCCTCGGCCAGCCGAGACAAACCGTCGAGCATCGTCTCGAGGTCCGCCGCCGTCAACAATCCCGCACCGTTCAACACGCGCGCGTGTGCCATCGACGCCCGAATGTCGTACGGGGCCAACACCCAGTCGAAGTGCGTCGACTTGCTCAGTGCCGCCATCGCCTCGGCCGGACCGGACGCGAACCGTCCGCCCCACAGCGATCCTTCGTTGGTTCCGTGCTGTTCGCTCACAGTTCTGCTTTCCACATCGTTCGGATCATTCGGCACGTCGGGCCAATTTCTCGATCTTGTCCGCAAGTTCGCTGCCGGTGATCGGTTCTCGCGCGATCACGAAGATCGTGTCGTCTCCGGCGACGGTCCCGACGATCTCTCGTAGCGACGCCCGGTCGAGCGCGCTCGCCAGGTATCCCGCAGCCCCGGGTGGGGTCCGCAGTACGGCCTGATTGCCGCTCGAATCGGTCGACACAAGCAGCTCACCGAGCAGCCGGGTCAACCTGTCGGTCCCCCCTGAAACCCCGCGCACCGGATTACCGTCCTCGGGCACCACGTACACCCCGACGCCACCGTCGGCCGCACGCAGCTTGACGGCACCCAACTCGTCGAGATCCCTCGACAGCGTCGCCTGGGTGACATCGATGCCCTCCGACGCCAACAGCGTCGCCAGTTCCGGCTGACTGCGGACCTGGTGGTTCGACAGCAGCGCAACGATCCGCGCCTGCCTCCCCGCCCGAGTCGAAGCAGTCAACGGAACCGACGACACGTCCTCGCTCACGGTCGTCGTGCCTGCTCGAGCAACCAGACCAGCAGCGCCTTCTGTGCGTGCAGACGGTTCTCGGCCTCGTCCCACACCACGCTCTGCGGGCCGTCGAGCACCTCGTCGGTGATCTCCTCGCCGCGATGCGCGGGAAGACAGTGCAGCACAACGGCATCGGACTTGGCTTTGGACAGCAGCTCGGCGTCGATCCGGTACGGCCTGAACGGGGCGACGCGGTCGAGACCGTCGTTCTCCTGACCCATCGACGTCCACGTGTCGGTGACGAGGGCGTCGGCCCCCTCCGCGGCTTCGTACGGGTCCTCGGTGAGCGTGATACGTGCGCCGGTGATCTCGGCGCGCGCACGAGACGCCTCGACCACAGCGGGCAGCGGCGCGAATTCACGAGGCGCAGCGATGGTCACGTCGATACCCGCGGTGACACCACCCAGCAACAGCGAATGCGCCATGTTGTTGGCACCGTCACCGAAATACGCGAGTTCGAGTCCCTTCAACTCGCCCTTCCGCTCGGCCAGAGTCTGCAGATCGGCGAGAACCTGGCACGGATGGAACTCGTTGGACAGCGCATTCACGATCGGCACCGTCGCTCCGGTGGCCATCTGCTCGAGTCGTTTCTGCCCGAACGTGCGCCAGACGACTGCCTCCACGTAACGCGACAGCACACGCCCGGTGTCCTGCAGCGTCTCCTCACGTCCGAGCTGAGTGCTCTGCCCGTCGACGACCACAGCATGACCACCGAGCTGCGCGATTCCGATCTCGAACGAGAAGCGGGTGCGGGTGGAGTTCTTCTCGAAGATGACGCCGACGCCCTGCGGTCCCTCCAACGGCCGCTTGGAGAACGGTGCGCGCTTGAGTTCTGCTGCGAGCGCCAACACCTCGGCCTGCTCTTGCGGCGAGAGATCGTCGTCCCTGAGAAAGTTCTTCAGTGCCATGTCAATCCGTTTCGTCGGCAGTGTCGAGAATTGTGGGCAATGCCGCGACGAACGACGCCGCCTGTTCCTCGGTGAGGACCAGTGGCGGGGCCAAGCGCAGAACGTCGGGCTGGGCGGCATTGATCAGGAAGCCTGCATCACGAGCAGCTGCTTCGGCTTTGGCTGCGACAGCCTTGGTCAGCACCACACCCAGCAGAAGACCGGATCCGCGGACGTGATCGATCAGCGGGTGGTGCAACTCCTCGATGGAATGCGTGATCACCTTTCCCAACCTGTCGGCGTGGGACACCAGGTCGTCCTCGGCGAGAGTCCGAAGCACGGCGAGCGCGGCCGATGCGCACACCGGATTTCCACCGAAGGTCGTACCGTGCTTGCCCGGATGGAGCAGCGCGGCTGCCTCGCCGATTCCGATGCACGCACCGATCGGCAGTCCCCCGCCGAGCCCCTTCGCCAGCGTGATGACATCGGGGACGATGCCGACGGCCTGATGCGCGTAGAACCATCCGGTCCGCCCGATGCCCGTCTGCACCTCGTCGAGGATCAGCAGTGCTCCGTGCCGCGCCGTGATCTCCCGTGCGGCGAGCAGATAGCCCTCCGGCGGCACCACGACACCGCCCTCGCCCATGATCGGTTCCAGGAAGACTGCCGCAGTGTCCGAATCCACCGCGGCCTCCAGTGCGGCGACATCTCCGTACGGCACGTGCTCCACGCCGGCGGGCATCGGCTCGAACGGCACGCGCTTGTCCGGCTGACCCGTCAAGGCGAGCGCACCCATCGTTCGCCCGTGAAACGCCTTCTCCGCGGCAATGATCTTGGGCCGACCGGTCAATCGCGCAATCTTGAACGCTGCTTCGTTGGCCTCGGTACCGGAATTGCACAGGAACACTCGTCCGTGCACGCTCGCACCCAGATGGGACAGCAACTGCTCGGCGAGCGCGATACCCGGCTCGGTCGCATACAGGTTCGAGGTGTGCCCGAGCGTCGACAGCTGGGTCGTGACCGCGTCGACCACAGCGGGATGCGCATGGCCGAGAATGTTGACGGCGATGCCGGCGAGCAGGTCGAGGTACTGCTTGCCGTCGGCGTCGGTCACCACAGCGCCCTCACCGCGCACCAGAGCAACGCGTGGCACACCGTAGTTGTCCATCAAGGAATTCGACCACCGGGACTGGAGGTCGAGGGTCGTGGTGTGCTCGGTCATGAATGCTCCCCTGATAGTTCCGGCGCCGACACCATCGTGCCGATGCCCTCGCCTGTGAACAGTTCCACCAGTACCGAATGCGGAACCCTACCGTCGATGACGTGTGCAGACGGCACACCACCCTGAACCGCTCGCAGGCACGCCTCCATCTTGGGAACCATCCCGGCATCGAGCGAGGGCAGCAGAGCAGTCAGTGAATCCACGTCGATCTCCGACGTCAACGACGACCGATCCGGCCAATTCGTGTACAGCCCTTCGACATCGGTGAGCACGACGAGCTTCTCCGCGCCGATCGCCTCGGCCAGCGCAGCGGCAGCGGTGTCCGCGTTGATGTTGTGCACGACGCCCTCGGCGTCGGGAGCGATGGTCGACACCACCGGAATCCTTCCTGCCGCAATGAGATCGAGTACCGCGTCGGGATTCACCGACGTGACATCGCCGACGAGTCCGATGTCGGTCGGCGAACCGTCGACCATCACCGAACGCTTGGACGCCGTGAACAGATGCGCATCCTCACCGGAGATTCCTACGGCGTACGGCCCGTGACTGTTGATCAGACCGACGAGTTCGCGTCCGACCTGGCCGAACAGAACCATCCGAACGATATCCATCACCTCGGGCGTCGTGACGCGGAATCCACCACGGAATTCACCGGTCATGCCCAGCCTGGCCAGCATCGCGTTGATCTGAGGCCCGCCGCCGTGCACCACCACGGGATGCAATCCGACGGTTCGGAGAAAGACCATGTCCTCGGCGAATGCGCGCTTGAGTTCCTCGTCGATCATCGCGTTCCCGCCGTACTTGACGACGACGATCTTGTCGTTGAACTTCTGCAGCCACGGCAAGGCACCGGCCAGCGTGTGCGCCTTCTGCGACGCCGTCAGGTCGAGTTCGGTCACGACGAGTACGCCGAGTTCTCTTCGACATACCCGTGGGAAAGGTCGGTCGTGCGAATCGTGACGACGGAGTCTCCGATTCCGAGATCGATCCGAACCTCGATGTCCTCACCGGACAGATCGACATCACGGGCACCGGGCGCTCCGACACCGTCGACGCAGACCGGACTTCCGTTGAACGACACGGTGATACGGTTCGGGTCCAGCTCGATCGGCGCGATGCCGATCGCTGCGAGCACGCGGCCCCAGTTGGGATCGGATCCGAACAGAGCCGTCTTGACCAGGCTGTCCCGTGCCACCGTGCGCGCACCGACCAGAGCATCGTCCTCCGACGCAGCCCCGGAGACCGTGACCTTCACCCGCTTCGTGACGCCTTCGGCATCCGCCATCAACTGATCGGCCAGATCGTCGCACACCGCCAGTACCGCAGCGTTCAGTGCGTCCTGGCTCGGCGCGACACCACTGGCTCCCGACGAGAGCAGCAGAACTGTGTCGTTGGTGGAGGTGGCCCCGTCGACATCGAGGCGGTCGTAGGACAGTCGGGTCGCGTTCCGCAACGCGGTGTCCAACTGCTCGGCCGTTGCGACGGCATCGGTGGTGACAACACTGAGCATCGTCGCCAGGGAAGGAGCAAGCATGCCCGCGCCCTTGGCCATTCCGCCGACGTTCCATTTGTCGACGTGATGGAAGGCAGCCTGCTTGGGCACCGTATCGGTTGTCATGATCGCGTACGCGGCATCCGTTCCGCCCGAGATACCGCCCGCCAACTCGTGCACCACGTCGGTGACACCGGGAATCAACTTGTCCATCGGCAACCGATCGCCGATCAGACCCGTCGAACAGACCGCGACTTCACCGGCACCGGTCTCGGTACCCCAATTGCTCAACGCCGACGCGACCTCTTCGGCCGTCCGGTGCGTGTCCTGGAATCCGCCCGCGCCGGTACAGGCATTGGCCCCACCGGAATTGAGAATCACCGCACGGAGCTTGCCCGCGGTCAGCACCTGCTGGGACCACAGCACCGGCGCAGCCTTCACCTTGTTTCGAGTGAAGACACCCGCCGCAGCCGTGTCGGGCCCTTCGTTGAACACGAGCGCGAGGTCGGACTTGCCACTGACTTTGATACCCGCCGCGATACCGGCGCCCTTGAATCCGGCGGGCGCAGTGACACCCTGATTCCGGACAAGCTTGCCCTGAGGCTCCGCCGCTTCGGTAGAACTGCTCACGGTGCGACTCCTACAGTCGAAAGTCCGTCGGTCTCGGGCAGTCCGAGAGCCAGATTCATGGATTGGACCGCAGCGCCTGCCGTCCCCTTGGTCAGATTGTCGATGGCAGCGATGACGACGAGCAGCCCGGCGTCGGCGTCCACCGACACACTGAGCTGCACCGCGTTGGATCCGATCACCGCGCCCGTTTGCGGCAACCTCCCCGACGAGAGCACATGGACGAACGGCTCTGCAGCATAAGCCTTCTCGTACACCTCGACGGCCTGCGCCTCGGTCGCCGTGGTCCGCGCGGTGCACGTGGCCAGAATTCCCCGCGGCATCGGCGCCAGGACGGGCGTGAACGACACGGACACCGGCTCCGGCGACAGCGCCGACAGGTTCTGCACGATCTCGGGATTGTGCCGGTGCGCACCCGCCACGCCGTACGCCCGAACCGATCCCATCACTTCCGACCCGAGCAGATCCGCCTTGGGGGCACGGCCCGCACCCGACGAGCCGCTGACAGCCACCACGTTCACCCGCGGCTCGACGATCCCCGCCGCCACCGCAGGGGCGAGCGCAAGACTCGACACCGTCGGATAGCACCCCGGCACTGCGATCCGGGTAGCTCCGATCAGCTTCTCACGATGGCCGGGAAGCTCGGGCAACCCGTACGGCCACGTGCCCGCGTGCGGCGACTTGTAGTACTTCTCCCAGGCCGAGGCGTCGGACAACCGGAAATCTGCGCCACAGTCGATGATCACGACGGACTCAGGAAGTTGTTGCGCGATCTCCGCGGACTTGCCGTGCGGCAAGCCCAGGAAGACGACGTCGTGTCCTTCGAGTTCCGACAGCGTGGTCTCACCGAGAACGCGGTCCGCGAGGGGAAGCAGGTGCGGATGGAACTCGCCCAGCGAGGCGCCCGCATTGCCACCCGCGGTGAGAGATCCAATGACGATACGTCCCGACTGCACGCCCGGATGACCGAGCAACAGTCGCAGAATCTCGCCGCCTGCGTATCCACTGGCGCCCGCGACGGCAATCCGCAGAGGCGCACCATTCCGATCGTTCATACGATGATTATGCATCACCATGCAAGCTCATTCAGGAGCGGGGTCACCCGTCCTTCATGGACCGCCGGATCTCGTCCAGCTTCTTCCGACCCGCAGCCTCACGCTCGTTCCACTGCTCGTCGAGCGTGCGACCCGCAGGCGTCCCGTGATCCAACTCCTCGCGACCCAACGCCGTCGTCGAACGACTCTCGACCTTGTCTCGAACACTGTCCCATGTCGGGACACCCTGATCGGTGAAACCCGTCGGCGAATCGTGGTTGGAGAAACCAGAACTCACGCCCCCGCCGATGGCGCCGTCGATAGCGCTGTCGTCCACCAGCTCGGCGTCGATGACGCCCGGCCGAGGAATCTCCGTCGGAGTCCCGCCCAGCGGAGAATCTCCGGGACCGGTCGGGTCGTACCGCGGGCTCGATTCCTGTGGATCCCCCAACGGCTGGTCGATGTGAGGCTTCGTCGTGTGCGGGACATCCACGTCGGGAATGTCACCGGGCGGAACCGTCGACGGGTCCGTGTTCGCTGTATCCAGTTCCGCCAGCAGCGCCGACGCCGCCGCGTGGACGGGTCCAAGTGCCGGGCGCCCGCCCACCGCGGCGAGCACCTCGCGCAGTACCGCTACGTCGGTTCGATCGTCCGTGGTCATACTTCCTCCTGAGCAGTAGGAAAGTCGTACGACACCAGGCTACGGACTCGACACCGCTCAGCCTCGCAGTTCGGCCCCGACTGCATTCTTCGCAGCGGCGACGGCAGCGTCGCGCGCCTCGGTGGCCTGCGCTTCGGTCAACGTTCCGTCGCTACCGCGGAACACCAACGCAAATGCCAAGGACTTCCGGTCCGCACCGACCTGCTCACCTTCGAACACGTCGAACAGTCTGATGCTCTCGAGAAGGTCACCCGCACCTGCGCGCAGCGCAGCTTCGACATCGGCCGACGGGACCGATCGCTCGACGACCACGGCGACATCCTGAAGAACCGCAGGGAACGGCGACACGATCGGAGCCGGAAGAGACTCGACGATCGGGAGAGCATCGAGATTCAACTCGACAGCACACGTGCGCGCCGGCAGGTCCGCTCGTTCGAGCACCGCCGGATGCAACTCACCCGCATGCCCCACCACAACGCCGTCGACCAGTAGTTCAGCACAGCGACCGGGATGCCACGGAAGGTGCTGCGCCGCACGGAACTCCAACTGCACACCGGCGGCCGCCGCGACCGTCCGAGCCGCCGCGAACGCGTCGGACGCATCGGCTGCGCGCCCCGGTCCCCACGGACCCGAAGGATCGCGCTGGCCGGTCAGCACAGCACCGACGAACACAGGCTGGTCCGGAAGCGACCCGCGCAAGTGAGCGATCTCCTCGTCGCTCGGACGCGCGTGCACCGCTAGCGCATCGACCGGAACCGTGTGATCACCGGGGCGAACGACCTGAGCGATGCCGAACAACGCCAGATCCCGCTGCCCACGGTTGACGTTGCGCGCCAATATCTCCAACAAGCCGGGCAACACCGTCGTCGCGAGCTCGGGACGGTCCGCTTCCAGCGGGTTCAGAACCGAGGTGGTCCGGCGACGAACATCGTCGGCGGGCAGTCCCCACGTGTCGAACACCCCGGTCGGCAGGAAGACCGTCGGCAGCACCTCGACGAAGCCGGCGAACGCGAGCGACTTGCCGACAGCGCGTTTGCGCTTCTGAGTGGCCGTCAGACCGCGCCCGGCCGGAGCCGTCGGGAGCACCGACGGGATCTGCTCCAGCCCCTCCAGACGCAGGACCTCCTCGACGAGATCGGCAGGTTGCTGCAGGTCCGGACGCCACGTCGGCGGAGTCACGACCAGCTCGCCGTGGCCCGACGCGCTGACACCGACCTCGACATCGCACCCGATCTGGGTCAGACGTCGAGCGGCCGTGCCGTTCGGGTACGCGACCCCGGCGACACGATCAGGTAGATCGAGATCCATACGAACGGCGTCGAACGTGTGCGGCTCCCCGATATCGGTCAACACCGACTCGACGCGACCTCCGGCGATCTCGACGAGCAACTGCGCCGCACGATCCAACGCAGCCACGGGCAGCGCCGAGTCGACAGTGCGCTCGAAGCGCTTGCTCGCTTCACTGGACAGTTTGTGCCTGCGACCTGTACGGAACACCGCGAGAGGATCGAACGTCGCTGCCTCGAGAATCACGTCGACAGTGTTGTCGTCGACCTCTGTGGACGCACCACCCATGACACCTGCAAGAGAAATCGCACCTGAATCGTCGGCGATCACGACGTCCTCGGCGTCGAGAGTGCGCTTCACGTCGTCGAGCGTGGTCAGCTTCTCCCCTGCCTCGGCCCGCCGGACGACGATTCCGCCGCTCAGCTTGTTCGCGTCGAACGCATGCAGCGGCTGACCCAACTCGTGCAGCACGTAGTTGGTGACGTCCACCGCAGCCGAGATCGGCCTGATGCCCGCCAGCAGCAGCCTGCGCTGCAACCACCACGGAGTCGTCGCGCTCGGATCGATGCCGCTGACCTTGCGCAGCGCGAATCGGGTCGCCCCGGAATCGGCCTCGACCGTAGTGGGCCACGTATCGGCCTCGTTGTTCTGTACCGGCCCAGCTGCTGGATCCGCGAACTCCAGATCGAAGCTGCTCGCGAGCTCCCGAGCCAGCCCTCGGACGGAGAATGCGTATCCGCGGTCGGGTGTCACGTTCAACTCGATCACCGCGTCGTCGAGCCCCAGCACGGCCTTGGCGTCGTCACCGGGAGCTGCGGTGCCTTCCGGCAACACCAGGATTCCCGACGAGTCACGCCCCAACCCGAGTTCCGCCGTCGAACAGATCATGCCGTTGGACGTCTTGCCGTACGTCTTACGGGCCGCGATCGCGAATCCTCCGGGCAGCACACTTCCCGGCAGGGCTGCGACGATAAGGTCGCCTTCGGCGAAGTTCCGTGCACCGCAGACGATTTCCTGCAGTTCCTCGGCGCCGACGTCGACATGACAGAACCGAATCGGCTTCTTGAACTCCGTCAACTCCTCGATCGACGAGACACGACCGACCACGAGTGGACCGGTGACGTTGTCCAGCGATTCCAACTCCTCGACCTCGAAGCCGACGCGAACGAAGCCTTCGTCGAGTTCTTCGGGGGTCACCTTCCACTGCGGCGCGGTGCGCTGCAGAACCTCGGTCAGCCAGGATTGTGGAACTCGCACGTCTGCTCAGCTCTTTCTACGGATCGAAACTCGGTAAGGGCAGTTCTCGAGATCAGGCGTCGACGCCGAAGGGGATGGTGAAACGAATGTCACCCTCGACGATGTCCCGCATGTCGGGAATGTCGTTGCGGAACTGCAGCGTTCGCTCCAGACCCATACCGAAGGCGAAGCCCGAGTACACCTCCGGGTCGATACCGCTGGCCCGCAGCACCTTCGGGTTGACCATTCCGCAGCCGCCCCACTCGACCCAGCCCGGCCCGCCCTTCTTCTTCGGGAACCAGACATCGACCTCGGCGGACGGCTCGGTGAACGGAAAGTAGTTGGGCCGCATACGAGTACGAGTCTCCTCGCCGAACAGCGCCCGAGCGAAAGCATCGAGCGTGCCGCGTAGGTTCGCCATCGTCAGACCCTTGTCGATTGCGAGGCCCTCGACCTGATGGAACACCGGGGTATGCGTTGTGTCCAGTTCGTCGGTGCGGAACGTCCGCCCAGGGCAGACGACGTAGATGGGCACCTCACGCGACAACATCGACCGCACCTGCACCGGCGACGTATGCGTACGAAGAACCTGGCGCGACCCCTCCGGTGCGATGTGGAACGTGTCCTGCATCGTTCGAGCAGGATGGTCCGGCAAGAAGTTCAAGGCGTCGAAATTGAAATGCTCGGTCTCGACCTCCGGGCCTTCCTCGACCTCCCACCCCATCGCAACGAACACGTCGGCAACTTGATCGGCAATGATCGTGATCGGGTGCCGAGCACCGACCGGACGACGCGTCGACGGCAGGGTCACGTCGATGGTCTCGGCGACGAGGATCGCGGCATCGCGCTCGGCGAGCAGAACCTCGCGGCGAGCATCGAAAGCCTTCTGTACGCGATCGCGCGCGACCTTCACTCGCTTACCGGCATCGGCCTTCCGATCACCCGGGATCGATCCCAGAGCACGCTGCGCCAACGCGAGCGGCGCCCGGTTGCCGATGTGCTCGATCTTCACCTGCGTCAACTCGTCCAGATCACGAGCAGCGGCAAAAGCCTTCTCGGCCCCGTCGGCGGCGGCATCGAGCGCAGCCGGCTCGAGCACGCTCGGATCTACCGGCTGGGCGTTGTCGGCTTCTTTCTTCGCCACGAGTGCTGCAACTCCTTGATGGTGTGGATTGATGTCCCTGAAGGACGATTCTAGGCGAGCGACAAAGTCATTTATGCCAGGACCTGCGCTGAGCTCGCGCGCTGGCGTAGAGGCAGATCGCCGCCGCCGTCGCCAGATTCAGGCTTTCGGCTCGGCCGTGAATCGGAATTCTGACGCGATGGTCCGCAGCCGCTGCAACCGCGGGTGCCAACCCGTGCGCTTCGTTGCCGAACAACCACGCCGTCGGTCGGCTCAGGAGCTCGTCCGCATCGTCGAGGTCCACATCACCGTCGGCTGCCGTCGCGAGAATCGTGACGCCGGCCGCACGCAGCGCATCGAGCCCGACGTTCACCGACCGCTCGCGAGCGATCGGGAGATGGAACACACTGCCCGCCGACGCACGAACGCACTTGCCGTTGTGCGGATCGACGGCATCTCCGAGCAGAATCACCGAGTCCGCACCCACTGCGTCGGCGACCCGTATGACAGTTCCGGCGTTGCCCGGTTCGGACACCTCCACAGGAACAGCCACCAGCTGCGGGGTTCCGGCGAGAGCCACCCGGACATCCACATCGACGGTGCGGCACACCGCAACCACCCCAGGCGGAGTCACCGTGTCCGACAGGCTCTTGGCGGCGCGTTCGGTGATCGCGTGGACCGGAACGCCCGTCGTACGCGCGAGGTCGAGCACGACACCGTTGCGGTCCGCCGAGTCCTCGCGAAAGAACACCTCGCGCGCGACGCCGGCGTGCAACGCCTCCGCGACGGAGTTGGTGCCCTCGGCGAGGAAAAGACCCGTCTTCTTTCGCTCGGAGGCGCGAAGGAGCTTCACAGCCGAAACGACCCGTGGCGTTCGCTCGGTGAGCGTGTCCACGGGTCGTTTCGGATCGAGATCGTCGTGCGTCAACCTACTCAGGCTGCTTCTCCGGCAGGAGCGTTGACGTCGGCAGGCAGTGCAGCCTTGGCGATCTCCACCAAGGAAGCGAATGCAGCAGCGTCCGAGACTGCGAGCTCGGCGAGGATCTTGCGATCGACCTCGACGCCTGCGGCCTTCAGACCCTGAACGAAGCGGTTGTACGTGATGTCGTTGGCGCGAGCTGCGGCGTTGATACGCGTGATCCACAGCTTGCGGAAGTCACCCTTGCGAGCCTTGCGGTCGCGGTATGCGTAGGTGAGCGAGTGGAGCTGCTGCTCCTTGGCCTTGGTGTACAGACGTGAGCGCTGTCCGCGGTAGCCCTTGGACGCTTCGAGAATCGAACGGCGCTTCTTCTGGGCGTTGACCGCCCTTTTTACGCGTGCCACTGGTAAATCCTGTCGATCTGGGGGCTAGTCACACAACCCCGAATGGTATGGGATGACGCCGGCGAAGTGCGCCGACTACGAAGTCCAGATCAGATGCCGAGCAGGCGCTTGATCCGCGGCTCGTCAGCCTTCGTGACGACTGCAACGCCGTCGAGACGGCGGGTCACCTTGGTGGCCTTGTGCTCCAGCAGGTGGCGACGGCCGGCCTTCTGACGCAGGATCTTGCCGCTGCCGGACACCTTGAATCGCTTCTTGGCGCCACTGTGGGTCTTCTGCTTGGGCATGGAGTCCTCAGTTCTGTGTTGCTCTTCGGTCTTGCTCGGCACGATCCGTGCCGGTGATCACCGGCACGGATCGTCTTACTGGTCGTGCTTGGTTCAGGAGCTCGGCGGCGTCGCCGCAGCCGGAGCATCTCCCGCTGCAGGCTCGGCAGGTGCGGGCTCGGCGGCCGGAGCCGGAGCTGCCGCACGCTGAGCCGGCGGAGCTGCCGCGCTCTCCTGCGCCTTGACGCGAGTCTTGGCACCCTTGTGAGGGGCAAGGACCATCGTCATGTTGCGTCCGTCCTGCTTCGCGGACGTTTCCACGAAGCCGAGATCAGCTACATCCGCTCCCAAACGCTGGAGCAGGCGGAAGCCGAGCTCGGGACGCGACTGCTCGCGTCCGCGGAACATGATGGTGACCTTGACCTTCGAGCCGGCTTCGAGGAAGCGAACGACGTTTCGCTTCTTGGTCTCGTAGTCGTGTGCGTCGATCTTCGGGCGGAGCTTCTGCTCCTTGATCACCGTCAGAGTCTGGTTCTTGCGCGATTCACGCGCCTTCTGTGCTGCCTCGTACTTGAACTTCCCGTAGTCCATGATCTTGCAGACCGGCGGACGAGCGTCGGGAGCCACTTCTACGAGATCGAGATCGGCTTCGAGAGCCAAGCGGAGTGCATCTTCAACACGCACGATGCCAACCTGTTCACCGCCCGGTCCGACTAGACGAACCTCGCGAACACGGATGTTGTCGTTAATGCGAGTCTCAGTGCTGATGGGGCCTCCTAGGTAGTGCGATGTGGGGTCGAGCCGACCGCCTGGCACAGCCCGCCTGCCCGCTTGTCCTACGACGACGGCGCCGCCGGGACGTCCATGCCTTGCGGCACTGACCCGTACAACACAAAAACCCTGCTCAGCATTTCCGCTGAAGCAGGGCCCGAAGTCGACCGGCCGGACGAACACCGCACGCGATGCACATCCCCTCTCGCGAGGAAGCTCGGCACTGCGCCTCTACGGCGCCTGTCCGAGTGACCGGACCGGAATCAACCTGAGCTGAAAGCCGGTGGGAGTCGGGCTCCACTTGCTGCCTTCGAGTAACAATCCCCAGCTGGAGAACGCGTCGAAGACGGTCGTTGAAGAACTGTACCAGCCGACCAGGCTGTTCGCCGAATCGGCGCTGGCGGACGCTGCTCACCATCGCCGTGACATCCTCGTAGACATGAGCAACCCCGAACATGCCGACGAGCCGGACGTCCGCGAACTCGCCGACGTCCCCGCCGTCGAGGTGATCAGCCGCGCCGCCGTGATGCTGATGAGCTCCGCAGCCGAAAAACTCGGACTGTCCGAAGCCGACCCCTCCTCGAGCCCCCACCTCGACCTCGACGAAGCCCGACGAGTCATCACCGCCCTCGCAGGACTCGTCACCTCCTCGGTCGAATACCTCGGACCCCACGCAGGCCCCATCCGCGAAGGACTCCAGGCACTGCAGAAAGCCTTCCGCGAAAACTCCGCCTACCCCGACGAGCCCGGCAAGGGTCCCGGCGAGAAATACACGGGGCCGGTGTACTGATCACCCGCTCCCTGTCGGACCGAACGTGCCGTCTGGTCACTTGAAGGGACTGAACGTGCCGTCTGGTCACTTGGAGGGACCGAATGTGCCGTTCGGTCACTTGAAGTGACTGAACGGCACATTCGCTCCGGAAAGAGCGGGAAGAACCGGAGCGAATGTGACGTTCGGTGCAGAGACGGTCGGGGAGGTCAGACGGCTGCGGCTTTGCGGGGACGCCGCTTCTTGACCGGTGCCTTCTTGGTTTCCTTCACAGGCTCGCGGGTGAGAGCCTCCTGCAGGAACTTGCCGGTGTAGCTCTCCGGCACTGCAGCGACCTCCTCGGGGTTGCCCTGGGCCACGACGGTGCCTCCGCCGGAACCGCCTTCCGGACCCATGTCGATGATCCAGTCCGACACCTTGATGACGTCGAGATTGTGCTCGATGACGATGACGGTGTTGCCTTTGTCCACCAGTCCGTTGACGACGCCGAGCAGTTTGCGGATGTCCTCGAAATGCAGGCCGGTCGTCGGTTCGTCGAGAATGTAGACGGTCCGACCGGTGGAGCGTTTCTGCAGCTCGGACGCCAGCTTCACTCGCTGCGCTTCACCACCGGACAGCGTGGTCGCCGGCTGACCGAGCCGGACGTAACCGAGGCCGACCTCGACCAAGGTCTTGAGGTAACGGTGGATGGACGTGATGGGCTCGAAGAACTCGGCTGCCTCTTCGATCGGCATGTCCAGTACTTCGGAGATGGTCTTTCCCTTGTAGTGCACTTCGAGTGTCTCGCGGTTGTAGCGAGCTCCGTTGCACACCTCGCACGGGACGTACACGTCGGGAAGGAAGTTCATTTCGATCTTCAGCGTCCCGTCGCCCGAGCATGCCTCGCACCGACCGCCCTTGACGTTGAACGAGAATCTGCCTGGTTGGTACCCGCGCACCTTCGCCTCGGTAGTGGCCGCGAACAACGTTCGGATCTTGTCGAACACACCGGTGTACGTGGCCGCATTGGAGCGGGGCGTGCGCCCGATGGGCGACTGGTCGACTCGCACCAGCTTGTCCAGCTGGTCGAGTCCGTTGATTCGCGTGTGCCGTCCGGGGACCTGTCGAGCACCGTTGAGCTTGTTCGCCATGACCGTCGCGAGAATGTCGTTCACGAGCGTCGACTTTCCCGATCCCGATACGCCGGTGACCGAGGTGAGCACACCGAGCGGGAAACTGACGTCGATGCCCTTGAGGTTGTGCTCGCGAGCACCGACGACGGTGACCTGACGCTTCTTGTCCACCACACGCCGGAGGTCGGGCAGCGGGATCTCGAGGCGACCCGCGAGGTAGGCACCCGTCAGGGACTCCTCGTTCTTCAGCAGGTCCTGGTAGGACCCGCTGTGTACGACGCGTCCGCCGTGCTCGCCCGCCTGCGGTCCGATGTCGACGACCCAGTCGGACGTACGGATGGTGTCCTCGTCGTGCTCGACGACGATCAGGGTGTTCCCGAGATCTCGTAGTCGTGTGAGGGTGTCGATGAGTCGACGGTTGTCCCGTTGGTGCAGGCCGATGGACGGCTCGTCGAGGACGTACAGGACGCCGACGAGACCGGATCCGATCTGCGTGGCGAGCCTGATGCGTTGAGCCTCTCCGCCGGAGAGGGAACCGGCTGCGCGGGACAGCGAGAGGTATTCGAGGCCGACGTCGAGCAGGAACCCGAGCCTGGCCTGGACCTCCCGAAGGACCTGACCTGCAATGGCCTCTTCCTTGGCCCCGAGGGTGAGGCTGTTCAGGAAGTCGGCGGTGTCGGAAATGGACAGACGGCAGACGTCGGCGATGGACTTCGCCCCGAATCCCCCGGCCTCGATGGTGACCGAGAGGATTTCCGGCCGAAGACGATCGCCACCGCACGCCGGGCACGGGACGTCACGCATGTACCCGTCGTAGCGTTCCTTCATCTGCTCGGATTCTGTCTGTTCCAGCCGGCGATGCAGGAAGGGCATGACGCCCTCGAACTCCGCGTAGTAAGAACGGGTACGCCCGTACCGGTTCTTGTACTTGACGTGCACTTGGTGCTCGCTGCCCTCCAGGACAGCGCGCTTCACCTTCGCGGGCAGCTTGTTCCAGGGCGCGTCCAGGTCGAAGCCCATTGCGTCCGACAACCCGGACAGCAGCCGACCGAAGTACTCCGATGTCTGGCCCATCGACCACGGCGCAATGGCACCGTCGGCCAAGGACAGATCCGGGTCCGGTACCACCAGATCCGGGTCGACCTCCTTGCGCACACCGAGCCCGAGGCACTCCGAACACGCGCCGTAGGGCGAGTTGAACGAGAACGACCGGGGCTCGAGATCGTCGATCGACAGCGGATGCGCGTTGGGGCAGGCCAACTTCTCGGAGAAGCGACGCTCGCGATCGGGCGAGTTCTCGTCGATGTCGACGAAATCCAGGACGACGATCCCGTCGGCGAGGCGTAGCGCCGTCTCGACCGAGTCCGTCAACCGCTGCTTCGAACTGGCTTTCACCGTGAGGCGGTCGACCACGACCTCGATGTCGTGCTTTTCCTGCTTCTTGAGCTTGGGGGGATCGGTCAACTGGTGCACCACGCCGTCGACGCGGACTCGCGAGTAGCCCTGGGTGTTCAGCGACTCGAACAGGTCGACGAATTCGCCCTTGCGGGTACGGACAACCGGAGCGAGCACCTGGAACTTGATGCCCTCCTCCATCGCGAGCACCTGGTCCACGATTTGCTGAGGTGTCTGCTTGGCGATCTTCTCCCCACACACCGGGCAGTGAGCCGTGCCGGCGCGCGCGAAGAGCAGACGTAGATAGTCGTACACCTCGGTGATGGTGCCGACGGTCGAGCGCGGGTTGCGGTTGGTCGACTTCTGATCGATGGACACCGCGGGCGACAGACCCTCGATGAAATCGACGTCCGGCTTGTCCATCTGACCGAGGAACTGACGGGCATAGGCAGACAGCGATTCGACGTAGCGTCGCTGACCTTCCGCGAAAATGGTGTCGAACGCCAGCGACGACTTACCCGAACCCGAGAGCCCGGTGAAGACCACGAGACTGTTGCGCGGCAGGTCGATATCGACCCCCCGCAGGTTGTGTTCCCGCGCACCTCGAACGACCAGGCGATCCGCCACAATTTTCCCTTCTTTTCGGAAGTCTTCGAACATCGGACGCCGATACCGACGACTCTCGGGTACCACCGACCGAACCGATCCAACCGATGCTGTTGTGATGCACACGTGAAGATCCAGTTCACGCACGAGCAATGCTAGGCCGACCCACCGACACGTTTGCTCGGCGCCGCAGCACTCGGTGGCTACGCAAGGCCCAGGACTTACACAGGGTCGAACAGGCAACGTGCTCGCGCCGACGGTAGCCTCCTCGCAATGGACGAGCACCTCATGGTCATCGACGACCAGTACACCGGCGCGGTTTCCCCGGGATCGACGCCTCAGCGACGGCAGATCTCCGGCGGCACGATCACGAAGATGTCGGTCGGCCCGATGGACAACAACTCCTACCTCGTCGTTTGTTCCACCAGCGGCGAGTCGCTTCTCATCGACGCCGCCAACGAGGCCGAGCGCCTGTCACAGCTCATCGACGAGAACGCGCCGACCCTGAGCTTGATCGTCACGACTCACCAGCATGCGGATCACTGGCAGGCGCTCGAGGACATCGCAGGCGGAACGGCGTCGCCCACGGCTGCACACACCTTGGATGCGGAACCGCTGCCGGTCACCCCGGACCGCCTGTTGGCCGACGGCGACACCATCGAGGTGGGCAGCCTCACACTGAAAGCGATTCACCTGCGTGGTCACACACCCGGGTCCATCGCGCTCGCTCTCACGGACGGCAAGTCCGGTGTCACGCATCTCTTCACCGGCGACTCGTTGTTCCCCGGCGGTGTCGGAAAGACCTCCACACCCGAGGATTTCACGCAGTTGCTCGACGACGTCTCGTCGAAACTGTTCGACGAGTACGGGGACGACACCGTCGTCTATCCAGGGCACGGCAAGGACACCACGCTCGGCGCCGAGCGTGGATCGCTGGACGAGTGGCGCTCGCGCGGCTGGTGATCTTCTCGGCGCGCTTGAGATGCCCGAACCCCGGGTATGGATACGGTGGAGCGGCGCAGGCACCTGTCCTCGGAGGGGTGTCCGCGTCGAACATCGACGTTCATCGACCCATCCAGGAGGCTGTCAATGCTGGTCCGCCGTATCGCTCGTCCGCTGATGTCGACCATCTTCATCGCCGGAGGGATCGACGCGCTGCGTAACCCCGCCGGGAAGGCGAAGGTTGCGGCACCCCTGATCGAGCAGGGGCAGGACACACTTCCTGACAGCGTCACATCGAACGTGCCGAGCGATCCCGAGACCCTCGTCCGCATCAACGGCGCGATTCAGGTCGGCGGTGGAATCCTCCTGGCGACGGGCAAGGCCCCGCGGATCGCGTCGCTCGCTCTGGCAGGCAGCCTCGTGCCCACCACTGTCGCGGGCCACGCCTTTTGGAACGAGACCGATCCCGCCGCGAAGGCCGCACAGCGCACCCAGTTCTTCAAGAACGTCAGCTTGCTCGGTGGTCTTCTGATCGCCGCCGTCGACACCGAGGGCAAGCCGTCCCTCGCATGGCGTGGACGTAGGGCTGCACGCAAGGCGCAGGAATCCGTCGTCTCGGCATTGCCGGGGACTCACGACACCGCCGACCACCTCGGTGCCGCCACCGGCCGCATCCGCGAGATCGCGTCGGTGGCTGCGAGCCGTAGCGCGGACCTCGCCGAGGCAGCACAGCCGGTCGTCTCGAAGTGGGCCGACGTCGCTGCCGAGAAGAGTTCCGATCTCGCCGAGGCAGCACAGCCCGTCGTGTCGCACTGGGCCGACGTCGCGGCGGACAAGGGATCCGACTTCGCCGACGCCGCCCAGCCGGTCATCTCACGATGGGCGCACAAGGCCGCAGATCGGGGCCACGACCTCGCCGAGGTCGCGCAGAAGCGCGGCTCGAAGCTCGCCGAGGAAGCAGCCGATCGTGGACAGGATCTTGCGAAGGTCGCGCAGAAGCGCGGTTCCAAGTGGGCCGAGACGGCCGCCGATCGCAGCGAGGAACTGACCGAACTCGCTCAGAAGCGAGGCTCGAAACTCGCGAAGAAGGCACAGAAGCGTGGTTCGCAGCTGGCCGAGGAAGCAGCGGACCGCGGCGCAGAACTGGCCGAGCTCGCCCAGAAGCGCGGCTCGAAGTGGGCCGAGACCGCCGCCGATCGCGGTGCAGACCTCGTTGATGCTGCCCAGGACCGAAGCGGAAAATGGGCCGACGTGGCGTCGGCGCGTGCGGCGGAGTTCGCCGACGTCGCTCAGGAACGCGGAAGCAAACTGGCGGAGCTGGCTGCGGACCGCACGGAGACCCTGAGCAACCGCGCACGCAAGCGCGCGGAGAAGCAGAGCCGTGAGTTCGACAAGGCAACCGAGAAGGCTCGCGCGAAGCTGGACAAGAAGGTCGAGAAGGCGCGCAAGGAGCTCGACAAGCGCGTGCAGAAGTACTCCAAGTAGGTCGAACCGACCCGAGAGCCCCATCCGCGAGCAGCAGTTCTGCGGTGGGGCTCTCGTTCGTCGTAGACTACTTGGGCGATTTTCGCGCATCTATTCGCCGAACTCCCGAGGAGAACCTTTGCCGGACGACGGCCTTTCGGTCACCAGCGATCAGCACGTGACCGACCAGGATCGCGAGCAGTCCTACGTCACAATGCTCTACGACCAACTCGACGCCCTACGGAAGTACGCGCAGAATCGGCTCAGCACCGTCTTGCTCGAAACCGGGGGCACACCGCAGGCGCGAAGTGAACGGGAATCGTTCACGCATCTCTACACCGACGACATCGCGAAGTACGACGCCGCCGAGAACGGCCTGTGCTTCGGACGGATCGACCTGTCCACCGACGGTGACGACTCGCCGGTCCGCTACGTCGGCCGTGTCGGGATTCTCGACGAGGCCAACGACTACGAAACCCTGCTGCTCGACTGGCGTGCGCCCATGGCCCGCCCGTTCTACCTCGCCACGCCTGCTGCGCCGGAGAACGTGCTTCGTCGGCGCCACATCCGTACGAGGAGTCGTCGGGTCACGTCTTTGGCCGACGAGTACCTCGATCTCGCCGCCGCGCAGGAAGTCGGCCTGAGTTCCGATTCCACCGGTGTCGCCGGCGAGAGCGCGTTGTTGTCGGCTCTGGACGCGGCCCGCACGGGGCAGATGAACGACATCGTCGAGACGATTCAGAGCGAACAGGACGCCATCATTCGCTCCGAGCACCGCAGTGTGCTGGTGGTGCAGGGAGGGCCCGGTACCGGTAAGACCGCCGTGGCACTTCACCGTGCCGCGTACTTGCTCTACACCTATCGTCAGCAGCTCGCCAAGAGCGGTGTGCTGATCATCGGGCCGAACGCCACATTCTTGGACTACATCGGCCAAGTACTCCCCTCGCTCGGCGAGACCGGAGTGCTGCTCTCCACCATCGGCAACCTCTACCCGGGGGTGCGGGCGACGCTCGAGGACTCCACACTCGCTGCACAGGTCAAGGGATCGACGTCGATGGTCGCGGTGCTCACCAAGGCGGTACGCGATCGCCAAGAGGTGCCGTCGGAACCGAAGCGACTGCGTTTCGACACCTACGACATCACCCTCGACCGCAAGATCGTCACCCGTGCTCGGGGCCGGGCCAGATCGTCGCGGCGGCCCCACAACCTGGCGCGGCCGCTGTTCGTGGCGTCCGTCGTGGACGGGCTCGCACAACAACTGGCGGCGAAGTTGGGTGAGAACGTGGTCGACGGTGGCAGCCTTCTCAGCCGGGACGACATCGCCGACATGCGGGACGAGATGAAGGAAGACGCCGACGTCATGGCGGCGATCGACGAGCTGTGGCCGGATCTCACTCCCCAGCAAGTACTCCGAGACCTGTTCGCTTCCCCGGACCGGATCGCGTCGGCTGCGCCGGACCTCACCCCCGCGGAGCGTGACGCATTGGTCCGACGCGGACGCGGATTCTCGTCCGCCGACGCACCGTTGCTGGACGAACTCGCCGAATTGCTCGGCATCGACGACAACGCGGAACGCGAACAAGCAAATCGTCAGTGGCGCAACCAAATCGCCGACGCGCAGGGAGCACTGGACATCCTCACGGGGTCCGCACCGCAGGATCTCGAAGACGAGCTCGACCCCGAAATTCTGATGGCATACGACCTGATCGACGCGAGTCAGCTCGCCAGCCGACAGGACTCCGGGGCACGTCTCACCACGGCCGAACGCGCCGCCGGTGACCGCACCTGGACGTACGGGCACGTCATCGTCGACGAGGCTCAGGAACTGTCCGACATGGCGTGGCGAATGGTCATGCGGCGCATACCGAATCGGTGGATGACCCTCGTCGGAGACGTAGCTCAGACCGGCGACCCCGCCGGTACCACGTCGTGGGCTCGAGTACTGGAACCGTATGTCGCACAGCGGTGGAAGAAGACGGAGCTGACGGTCAACTACCGAACGCCGTCGGAAATCATGACCGTCGCCCGTGACGTTCTCGCGGTCATCGACCCGGTTCAGTCGGTGCCACGATCGGTACGAGATTCCGGCAATGTGCCGTGGGCGCAGGAAGTCGCCGAGACCTCGTTGCCGCGCACCGTCGAACAGCGTCTTGCCGAGCACCCACGCCCAGGCATCAGCGTCGTGCTGGCACCCCACGACAGAGTCGACACGTTCGCGCATCTGAGATCGGACACCGTGACGGTGTCGACGGTCAAGGACGCGAAGGGACTGGAATTCGACTCGGTTCTCATCGTCGAGCCCTCGGACATCGTCGACGAATCCCCCATGGGCATGAGTGATCTCTACGTCGCTCTGACGCGCGCGACGCAGCGTCTGGGTGTCGTGCACAGCCGTCCGCTGCCCGTCGAACTCCGCTCGCTCGCACCGTTCGAGGCCCTCGTCCACTGACCCACGCAGTGCCTGACCGCACGACTGTGGCCCGGCGGACAGTCCGCCGGGCCACAGTGATCTCGTCTACCTGACGGTGTGAACGATGAGGACGTCGCTGGTGGACTTCCTCGCTGCGTCGGACGGGACGGAACCCAGCAACCGACCGGTCAGCGAATTGAGTCCGCGGTTTCCGACGACGAGCAGATCCCCCTTCACATCGTCGACCAGCTGAAGCAAGGACTCGACGGGGGCGCCGACGATCGCACGCTCGTCGATGTTCTTCGCGCCTGCCTTGACCGCATGCTCACGCGCGGTCCGGAGGATTTCGTGCGTCGGAGCGGAACCGGTGATCTGGTACGCATCCTCGCGCAACGCATCGGCTGCCTTGCCTGTGTCCTTGGGATCGGCCGGATAGTAAGCGCAGGCGATCACCAGCGTCGCGTCCGCGTCGCCGGCGATCGACGCAGCCTTCTCCACTGCGCGCAATGACGACTCGGACCCATCGGTTCCGACGACGACGGTGCGATAGGCACTCATTCATTCCTCCAGTTGTAGGTGTTCTGTCACACATTCGACGATGCTTCTACGGGTGCGGTCGTGGTCGATCACAAGCCGATCTGCCCGTCCCCGTACCCGTTTCGATGACCCTATCTGCATCCGCCGGATGTGAGGCGGAGTTCGCCGACAACACGACTCTCGAGCCTCACATACATTGGTTCACATGCACATCCCCCGGCCGCTTCGGTCGCCCGGAACCGCCGCGTTCGCCGTACTTCTCGTTGCGATCGTTCTGGCTGTCTCGATCTTCTTCGTATTCCGCTCCCCTGCCTCCCAGGATGCGGCGTCCCCCCTCGACACGAGGATCACCGTACCGGAGGCCCCGGGCAGTGCCGAGACGATCGATCTGGATGCCCGCCTGTACGTGCCCGAGGTGACGCCCGCGCCTGCCGTGCTGCTGGCCCACGGATTCGGCGGCGACAAACTGTCGGTCGACGGCCAAGCTCGCTCGCTTGCCGCTGACGGTTTTCTCGTGCTCACCTACAGTGCACGCGGCTTCGGTGACAGCGGAGGAGCAATTTCCCTCAACGACCCGGACGGTGAAGTCGCGGACGGCCGCGCATTGATCGACTGGCTCGCCGAGCGGCCCGAAACTCTCCTCGATGGCCCCGGCGATCCACGTGTCGGTGTCGCGGGAGGTTCGTACGGTGGCGCGCTCGCCCTGAGTGTCGCCGGAACCGATCCACGCATCGACGCGGTCGCCGCAGCCATCACGTGGAACGACCTCGGCCAGGCCCTGTTCCCCAACTACGGCGTCACCAGCGACGAAGCACGCGCCTCACTGGCCGCGATCGACTCACCCGCCGGATCCGTGTACGGAGGACCCGGTGTCCTCAAACGAGGATGGGCGGGCGTGTTCTTCGGCGCCGGAAGCACGCCGCCGCCGGACACCAGCGGCGGCGCCGACGCGACCTCGACGGGCTGCGGCCGTTTCGCGCCCGAATTCTGTGCCGCGTACGCGCAGTCTGCGGTGACCGGAGAGCCGACACCCGAACTACTCGCTCTCCTCAGCGCGCACTCACCCGCAGCCGTCGCGTCGAACATCACAGCCCCGACGCTTCTCGTGCAGGGTCTGCAGGACACGCTGTTCGGACTCGACCAGGCCGACACGACCGCCCGCCAGATCTCGGAGGCCGGCGGTGACGTGGAGGTCCGGTGGTTCGGCGGTGGGCACGACGGGGGCGGAACCAACGGCGGCTCCGACAACGCGATGAAGGACTTCCTCGACGCGAAGCTCCGCGGCACGGACGCCGCCGAGAGCAGCGAACAACCGTTCAACTATGCCGTACAAGGATCCGCCGTCGAACAGGAACGAGCGCGGAACCGCCGGATGACCGCCCCGGACTACCCAGGCCTCGCGGGCGACCCGAAGCCGTCGTCGGCACAATTCGTCGATGTCGATCTGTCCCCGAAATCCGCGGCCACCGCGGACGGCGCGGACGGCGCGCAAGAGGATCCTTCGGCGCAGGCCCCTCCTCCGGCCGAGCAGACCATCGTGAGGCCACCGGGCGCATCCCCGTCGGCGATCTCGTCCGTCCCCGGTCTCGGTTCGGCTCTGTCCGCCCTGACCGCTACTCCGGCGGGTGCTGCGCTGTCGGCCGACATTCCCGGTCAGTCGGCCACGTTCGAGGGCACGCCACTCGCCGAACCACTCAACATCACAGGCTCGTCGCGTGTGAATCTCCGCATCGGTGCATTCGCTCAGCCCCAGGAAGCAGTTGTCTTCGTCAAGCTCTACGACGTCGCGCCCGACGGTCGCCGCACGCTTCCCGGTGGCGGCGTCGCTGCCGTGAGACTGCCGAGTACCGCCACGGAAGGGTCGATCCCCGTCACCGTCACGCTGCCGGGCATCAGCTATGCAGTTCCACAGGGCCACCACATCGAGATCTCCGTGTCGACGACCGATCAGGCCTACGCGGTCCCGCTCGAGCCGGCCCAATTCGTCGTGTCCCTCGACGACCCGACCCTGTCGGTCCCGTCCGTCGAAGGCACGTCGACGAGCAGCAGTTCCGTGCCGACGGCTCCGCTCGTCGGTATCGGTGTGATCGCACTCGCGGTGGCCGCGCTGATCGGCGTCAACGTCGTTCGGGGACGCCGCAGGATCGTCGCCGAGGTCGACGAGTCACTCGTCGAGACACCTCTTGTCATCACCGGACTCGAGAAGACCTACTCCAACGGGTTCAAAGCCGTGAACGGCGTGGGCTTCGAGGTGAAGAAGGGCCAGGTGCTGGGTCTCCTCGGTCCGAACGGGGCAGGCAAGACGACGACACTGCGCATGCTCATGGGTCTCATTACTCCGACCGCGGGTGAAATCCGGGTGTTCGGACACAAGGTGTCACCAGGATCGCCGGTGTTGTCCCGCCTCGGATCCTTCGTCGAAGGATCCGGCTTCCTCCCACACCTCAGCGGCAAGGAGAACCTGCGGCTGTACTGGCAGGCGACCGGTAGACCGCCCGAGGACGCCCACCTGGAGGAGGCGTTGGAGATCGCCGATCTCGGCGCCGCCATCGAACGCAAGGTGAAGTCCTACAGCCAAGGCATGCGGCAACGTCTGGCCATCGCGCAAGCGATGCTGGGACTACCGGACCTGATGGTCCTCGACGAACCCACCAACGGTCTCGATCCGCCCCAGATCCGCACGATGCGTGACGTCCTGATCAACTACGCGAAGACAGGACGTACCGTGCTGGTTTCGAGCCACCTGCTGGCCGAGGTCGAACAGACATGCACCCACGTCGTGGTCATGAACCGCGGCTCGGTCATCAGCTCCGGCACCGTCCGCGAACTGACCGAAGCCAAAGGCCAGACCGAAGTGCGCGTCGACGACGCAGAGCGCGCCGCGCGCGTTCTCGAACGGCTCGACCTGCACCCAGCCGTCGTCGACGACACGACACTCCGAGTCGACCTCGGCGCGCTCGACCCTGCACGGGTCACCCGGGCGCTGTTCGACGACGGGCTGCAGCTTCGCGGCCTCTCGCAGTCGACGCGACTCGAAGACGTGTTCCTCGACCTCGTCCACAACGACGCCCTGCCCGCGGCGTCGACGAAGGAGACCCCATGAGCGCGGCGTCGACCAAGGAGACCCCATGAGCGCGCATTCGGATGGACGAGTGGACGGCTACGCGGCTGGAAAGACGCTCCCGTTCCGGACCGAACTGCGACGCCAGTTCGGGCGACGTCGGACACAGCTCTCGATCGGATTTCTCGCCCTGCTCCCGGTGATCCTGGCGATCGCGTTCGCGGTGGGCAGCAACTCGGCGGACTCCGATGCAGGCGGCCTCATCGAGCTCGGCACGCGCGGAGGCGTCAACTTCACCGTGTTCGCACTGTTCATGTCCGTCGGATTTCTGCTCATCGTCGTCGTCGCGCTGTTCTTCGGCGATTCGGTGGCCAGCGAGGCGTCCTGGTCGTCACTCCGATATCTGCTGGCGATCCCGGTTCCGCGCACACGCCTGCTGATGCAGAAAGCGTTGGTGTCCGCAACGCTGTCCATCGCGGCGATCGTCACGCTGGTAGTGGTGTCCCTAGCCCTCGGCACGGTGCTGTACGGCGCCGAACCACTGGTGACACCGTTCGGCGACGGCTTGTCCTACACCGAGGCTCTGGGCCGCTTGGCGATTGCCGTGCTCTACATCTGCATCAACCTGTTGTGGGTCGCGGGCCTGGCGATGTTGCTCTCGGTCCTGACCGATGCACCGCTCGGAGCCGTCGGCGGCGCGGTGATGACCTCCATCCTGATGCAGATCCTCGACCAGATCACCGCCCTCGGCTCGCTGCGCAATTACCTGCCGGGTCATTACGCGAACACGTGGATCGACGCATTGTCGCCCACGATCGAATGGAACGACATGGTCGTCGGATCCTTCTCGGCCCTTGCCTACGCGGCGGTCTTCGGAGTTGCGGCCTGGCAGCGATTCTCGACGAAGGACATCACCAGCTGACCGACACCTGGCCTACTTCTTGTTGAACACACCGTTCGGGAACACGCCCTGATCGATGACCGTGTCCCGCCACGGTGTCGCGAGCTCTACGAGGCGCGCTGCGCCCTCCTCACCGAGAGCAGCCCAGGGCGCGAGGGCCAAGTCGTTGGTGATGTCCTCCACCAGCTCGCGGAGGTCGTTGCCGTGTTCGGTGAGCGCACCGTCCGCGTCTACGATCTCACGGTCCCGAAGAGAGTCCAGGCCGTCGTTCCACTGTTCGGTCGACCACCCGCGACGCTTCCGAGCGAATTCCTTCTCGAACCCCTTGCCCGTTGCAGTGTGCGTGATGAGCGCCTGAATTCCGCTCAACTCGGCTGTCTGCAATGCCGCGATATGCCCGTCGCCCCGGTGCTCACGGAGAAGCGTCAACGCGTGCCAGAAACGAAGGTGGGGCACCTCGGGCCAGTCGAGCTCGGCGTACGCGGCGTACAGGGGACGTCCGTCGTCGCCGGGAATGTGGCTCGCCGCGATCGATGCCAACTCGGCGGCCTCGGCCATGGCATGTGACGACACCACGTCTTGCCTCAACAGACGGGTGTAGGCGTCACCGACAGCTCGGTAACGGATCTCGACGACTCGTTCCGGCGACACCGCTTTCCACGCCGCGGGTACCAACGGCTCGATCAGTTCACGATTGAAGTTGTAGAACGTTGCGGCCACCACGCCCGCACCGACTGCCCCCAGCGGAGCCGCACGACCGGCGAAGTACGGCGCACGCCCCTCCAGGCCGGCACCCGACAAGGCGTCCTGGGTCTCCCGGACGAAATAGCTCAACGAGTGCAGAAGTTCGAGTGCGCGGGCACACCGGCCGGCAGTGGAAGCATCCATGGGTTGAACCGTAGCGAAAGCCGGTTACTTCAACCCGGCCGCGTCCATTCCGCGCAGCTCCTTCTTCAGGTCCTGGATCTCGTCGCGCAGTCGTCCGGCAAGCTCGAACTGCAACTCGCGGGCGGCGTTCATCATCTGATCGGTGAGATTCTGGACCAAGGCCGCAAGCTCTGCACGCGGCATCGACTTGACGTCCTGGCCCTCGTAGACACCCGAGCTGACGGCCCTGCCCTTCTCCCCCTGCGCACGGCGCCCACGACTCGCGTTGCGCCCGGAGCCGCCGATCTCGACCGACTCCTCGGTGTCCTCGGCTTCCTCGTACACCTGATCCAGGATGTCGGCGATCTTCTTGCGCAGTGGCTGAGGATCGACACCCTTCTCGAGGTTGTACGCGATCTGCTTCTCACGTCGCCGCTCGGTCTCCTCGATGGCATACGTCATCGAGTCCGTCATCTTGTCCGCGTACATGTGGACTTCGCCCGAGACGTTACGTGCCGCACGGCCGATGGTCTGGACCAAGCTGGTGCCGCTCCGCAGGAACCCTTCCTTGTCCGCGTCGAGAATCGCGACCAAGGACACCTCGGGAAGGTCGAGTCCCTCACGAAGCAAGTTGATTCCGATCAGAACGTCGTACTCGCCCAGGCGGAGCTGACGGAGAAGCTCGACGCGCCGGAGGGTGTCGATGTCCGAGTGGAGGTACCGGACGCGGATGCCGAGCTCGAGCAGATAATCCGTCAGGTCCTCGGCCATCTTCTTGGTCAACGTGGTGACGAGGATGCGCTCGTCCTTGTCCGCGCGCTCGCGGATCTCGTGAACCAAGTCGTCGATCTGCCCCTTGGTGGGCTTGACCACGACCTTGGGATCGACGAGACCGGTGGGCCTGATGACCTGCTCGACGAACTCTCCGCCCGTCTGCCCCAACTCGTATTTGCCGGGCGTCGCCGACAGATACACCGTCTGACCGATACGCTGCGTGAACTCTTCCCAGGTCAACGGTCGATTGTCCGTTGCCGAGGGAAGCCGGAACCCGAACTCCACCAAGTTGCGCTTCCTCGACATGTCGCCCTCGTACATCGCGCCGATCTGCGGCACCGTCACGTGGGACTCGTCGATGACGAGAAGAAAATCCTCCGGGAAGTAATCGATCAACGTCGCCGGAGCGGTACCCGGTCCGCGGCCGTCGATGTGACGCGAGTAGTTCTCGATGCCCGAACAGAACCCGACCTGCTTGATCATCTCCAGGTCGTACTGCGTGCGCATGCGAAGTCGCTGGGCCTCGAGCAATTTGCCCTTGTTCTCCAACTCGGCGAGGCGCTCCTCCAACTCCAATTCGATGTTCGCGACCGCCTTCTCCATCCGCTCCGGACCGGCAACGTAGTGCGTCGCCGGGAAAATACGGACGGAATCGACCTGGCGGACGGTGTCACCGGTCAACGGATGCAAGTAGTACAGCGCCTCGATCTCGTCCCCGAAGAACTCGATGCGAACCGCCAGCTCCTCGTAGGACGGGATGATCTCGACCGTATCGCCGCGCACCCGGAACGATCCGCGTGTGAACGCCATGTCGTTGCGCGTGTACTGAACATCCACGAGGAGCCTCAGCAGTGCGTCCCGGGGCACCTCGACGCCGACCTGCAGTTCGATGGAGCGATCCACGTACGACTGCGGGGTACCGAGGCCGTAGATGCAGGACACCGACGCGACCACGACGACGTCCCGCCTGGACAACAGGTTTGCCGTCGCGGAATGCCGCAGCCGCTCGACGTCGTCGTTGATCGACGAGTCCTTCTCGATGTAGGTGTCCGTCTGAGCGATGTACGCCTCGGGTTGGTAGTAGTCGTAGTAGGAGACGAAGTACTCGACCGCATTGTTCGGCAGCATGTCGCGAAGCTCGTTGGCCAGCTGCGCCGCCAACGTCTTGTTGGGCGCCATCACCAACGTCGGCCGCTGCAGCTTCTCGATCAACCACGCCGTGGTCGCCGACTTACCCGTTCCGGTGGCACCGAGGAGGACCACGTCCTTCTCGTCGGCCTTGATCCTGCGTTCCAGCTCGGCGATAGCCGTCGGCTGGTCACCGGCAGGCTTGTGCTCACTGACAACCTCGAACGCCGGACCCGTCCGTTCGATCTCTCCGACCGGACGGTGTTCGGAATGAGCCACCACGGGATGTTCGGATGCAAACGCCATGAAACCAGGGTAGACGCGACCACCGACAGGTTCCTTTCGAGCCGCGTCCAGGTAATTTGTTCACCCATGGACGCACCCGCCGCGGCACCACACGTACACGTCCACCCACCGAAGGTCGAGTACTTCGACGTCGTCGGTCTCACCAACACCGACCCGAAGGGATTCGTGCGCCCGGTGGACGAGTACCGCGTCGAACCGTGGGGCCTCTACATGGCGCGGCCGTCCGACCACCCACAATTCGACTACCTGCAGTCCTGGCTACTGCCCAGCCTCGGGCTGCGCGCCTCGATCTTCCACTACACCCCAGGAAGCGAACGCGACCAGGACTACTACATCGACATCGGCGAGTTCACACCCGGCGTCGACGCCTGGACCTCCGTCGACCACTACCTCGACCTCAGCGTCCGCACCGGACGAGGATTCGACTACCTCGACGCCGACGAACTCCTCGAAGCCAGAGTCGAGGGCCACCTCGACACCGCTACCGCCGACCTCGCAGTCAACCGCTCCGTCCTCGCCGTCGCCGGCCTCGCCTCCCACGACTACGACCTCGACGCCTGGCTCGACTCCCTGGGCATGCCCACGACCTGGCGTCCACGCAACACTTGAGGTCTTGCAGAAGTCGAGGTCTCACGTACGAGGGTTCGGTCCCCTACCGCTCGAACGGATCATCCACACGACTGGAGTGCTTCGGAGGTTCGCTCCAGCGCGGGACGCCATCGCTTGAAAGTTCCATTCATACGGTCTGCCGGCTTGCATGGTCCATTCATGCGGCAGCGGGGAACGAGCTCACTCTCAGGCCTTCCAACCCGTGCGCTCCGCCCATTCCCAGGCGCGCACGTAGGCTCGGTCGAACCAGGGCTCCTTCACGCCGACGTAAGCCTCGATCGCGGACTGGTAATCGGACCGATCCTTGGCCGCGAAATCAGCGGCGCGCTTGATTTCCAGATACTCGGCGGTCGCGTCGACATCGGCGATCAGCCAGTCACGGAAGACGAGCGCGAACTGCTGCCCTGGCCACCCGTCGACGCGGATGTGGATGTTGGCCGTCCGGCCCGGGTCCGCCGAACCGTGGAAACGCTTGGTCCACAACGCAGGATCAGCCTCACCGCCGATTCCGTAGGCGGGCTTGGGGTTGTCCGCGGTGATGTTGGCGTTGCGGGGAAACCCTATCCGACGCAACGGTTCCGCGAGTGCATCCGCGTCGTCGAGACTCGCGACGGTGACCTGGATGTCGATGACGTCCTTGGCGTCGAGACCGGGCACCGCCGTCGAGCCGATGTGATCGATTCTCACAGCTGAACTTCCAGCCGCAACTGCGATGCGCGCCTTGATGCGCTCGGCCTGAGCTGCCCACCGAGGATCTGCCGGAACGAGTTCAGGATGTGTTCTGACGATCACGCCGTCTCTGATGTTCCTCTCGAACGGCACCAGGCGCTCGGTCCACAGATCACGCACCACGTCGTCGAGATCATCCGGAGCGCCGCTGTTGTCGATCCAGATATCCGCCGCCGCGCGGCGTTGTTCGTCCGTTGCCTGAGCAGCAATCCTGGCCCGCGCATCCGTCTCCGGCATCTTCCGCTGGCCTACAAGTCGTTCCACCCGCTCCTCGGCATCGGCGAACACGACAGCGACGAGTTGGAACAGCGCACCCATCTTGCCTTCCACCAGAAGTGGGATGTCCTGAATCACGACGGCATCGTCCGCGGCGCCCTCGATGATTTCGGCAGTACGCTTCCCGACGAGCGGATGGACGATCGAGTTCAACGTCGCGCGAGAGGCATCGTCACCGAATGCCTTGGCCGCCAACGCCGGCCGATCGAGCGAGCCATCGGCAGCCAGAATGTCGTCGCCGAACGCCTCCACCAACTCCTGCAGACCCACAGTCCCGGGCTCGACGACTTCCCGAGCGATCACGTCGGCGTCGACGAGCACCCCGCCCAACTCCGCCAGCCTCTTCGACACGGTCGACTTCCCTGCTCCGATGCCTCCGGTGAGGCCGAGTCTCAACATGTCCCCAGTCTCTCACCGAAACACGCCGAAGCACACCAGCCTCAAATGCACCAGGTTCGGCTCCGTGTCCGTTATCTTCGTCGTGCGAGATAAGTATTTGCCGACCCACTGCTAGCGAAAAGGACTTTCGATGCGAAGCAATCAGATCCAACCGGGTCGGCACCGTCTCGGCATGGAATCGGGAGTTCACGTCATTCTGATCCCCGAGGTTGCCCTGGCGTTGGCCGACCATCGGCGCAACTGGTTCACCAACCTGCTCAGCCCGGCTCGTCACAGCTTCGCGTCCATGCGCAAGCGGACAGGCGCCGTCGCTCAGTGGAGTCCCGCCGTCGCAGGCTGAGCCACCCCGTCGAAACGACGATGGACCCGTATTCCCTCGCGGAATCGGGTCCATTCTTGTTTTCCCGGATGCACCACCTCCCGCCCCTTCGGTGACCGAACGGAACATTCGGTCACTTCAAGTGACCGAACGGCACATTCGGTCTCGAAGGAGGTGGGGCGAACGACGAAGCCCCGGCCCTCGAAGGGAGGGCCGGGGCTGTGGTCACACCCCCAGGGGTGGACAGTGTCTATCAGGCGTTGCCCGACAGCTTCTCACGCAGTGCAGCGAGCTGTGCGTCGCTGGCGAGTGATCCGCCGGTCGATGCCGGAGCGGATGCTGCGGGAGCATCACCTTCGGCGTCGGCAACCTGACCCGACTCGGAGGAGTAGTTGGTGTTGGCGGCTTCGGCAGCTTCGTCCTTGGCCGTCTTCTCCATCTGAGCGGTGTGCATCTTGTGGCGACGCTCTGCCTCGGCGTAGCGGCCTTCCCACTCTTCACGCTGCTTTTCGTAGCCTTCGAGCCATTCGTTGGTCTCGGAGTCGAAGCCCTCGGGGAAGATGTAGTTGCCCTGCTCGTCGTACGAGTCGGCCATTCCGTACTTGGACGGGTCGAACTCTTCTGCGTAGTCCTCGTTGGCCTGCTTGAGGCTCAGCGAGATACGACGACGCTCGAGATCGATGTCGATGACCTTGACGAGTGCATCGTCGCCGACGCCGACGACCTGGTCCGGGACCTCCACGTGGCGCTCGGCCAGCTCGGAGATGTGCACGAGGCCCTCGATGCCCTCTTCGACGCGAACGAATGCGCCGAACGGAACGAGCTTGGTGACCTTGCCGGGCACGATCTGGCCGATCGCGTGGGTGCGAGCGAACTGGCGCCACGGATCTTCCTGCGTTGCCTTGAGCGACAGTGACACGCGCTCGCGGTCCAGGTCGACGTCGAGAACCTCGACGGTGACCTCGGTGCCGACCTCGACAACCTCGGAGGGGTGATCGATGTGCTTCCAGGACAGTTCGGAGACGTGCACGAGTCCGTCGACGCCACCCAGGTCCACGAAGGCACCGAAGTTGACGATGGAGGACACGACGCCCTTGCGGACCTGGCCCTTCTGGAGCTGGTGCAGGAACTCGCTGCGAACCTCGGACTGGGTCTGCTCGAGCCATGCGCGGCGCGACAGGACCACGTTGTTGCGGTTCTTGTCGAGCTCGATGATCTTGGCCTCGATCTCCTTGCCGACGTACGGCTGGAGGTCGCGGACGCGACGCATCTCGACGAGCGAGGCGGGAAGGAAGCCACGGAGACCGATGTCGAGGATGAGTCCACCCTTGACGACCTCGATGACGGTGCCCTTGACGGCCTCGTCCTTCTCCTTGAGCTCTTCGATCGTGCCCCAGGCGCGCTCGTACTGCGCACGCTTCTTGGACAGGATCAGGCGGCCCTCCTTGTCCTCCTTGGTGAGGACGAGAGCTTCGACCTCATCGCCCACGGAGACGACCTCGTTGGGGTCGACGTCGTGCTTGATGGAGAGCTCACGGGAAGGGATGACGCCTTCGGTCTTGTAACCGATGTCGAGCAGAACCTCGTCGCGGTCGACCTTGACGATGGTGCCTTCGACGATGTCACCATCGTTGAAGTACTTGATCGTGGCGTCGATAGCGGCGAGAAAATCCTCTGCGGAGCCGATGTCGTTGACGGCTACCTGCGGTGAGGTTGTGGTTGAGGGCATGTGTTGAGTTGCTCCGGACGGGTTGGGTATCGGTTGATGGATGTTCGGTCGGACTGTAGAACGTAGTTCTGAACAGAACGAGAACCGTATGCGTCGAAAGACACCTACTGCTCGTGATGCAAGAACAGATCGAGAACGAAAATGTTCCCGCGCACCCTCGAACCTCGACGGATCAGGGGCAGCGTGAACACACTCGCGTCAGTAAGGGTACTCGACCAGGTCACAGGTGGGCAAACGCGACAGCACCACGCTCGAGCAATCCAGCTAACGTGTTTCCGGTGACCGACACCCCGCAGTCTCCCGCCGTCCCGGGCCGTGCGCGTATCGACTCCGAGGCAAGCGACCGAGCCAGCCGATCGTGGTGGGATTCCGACGCCGACGAGTACCACCGCACTCACGGGGAGTTTCTGGGTGTCGAGTCCGAACGTGGAGAGTTCGTCTGGTGCCCCGAAGGTCTTCACGAGGGCGACGTGCACCTGCTCGGCGACGTGTCCGGACGAGATGTCCTCGAAGTGGGCTGCGGGTCCGCGCCGTGTGCTCGGTGGCTCGGCGCCCAGGGGGCCCGCGCCGTCGGCCTGGATATTTCGGCAGGGATGCTGCGCACCGGCGTCGATGCCATGGCCGCCGCGGGCGATCACGTTCCGCTGGTGCAGGCGAGCGCCGAGGCGCTTCCGTTCCTCGATTCGAGTTTCGACATCGCATGCTCGGCTTTCGGTGCCGTGCCGTTCGTGGCGAACTCCGCCGGGGTGATGAAGGAAGTCGCGCGCGTACTTCGTCCCGGCGGAATCTGGGTGTTCGCGGTGAACCACCCGATGAGGTGGATCTTCCCCGACGATCCGGGACCGGTCGGACTGACAGCGACGATCCCCTACTTCGACCGAACTCCGTACGTCGAGTTCGATGCCGACGGCGTGCCGACGTACGTCGAGCACCATCGCACGATCGGAGACCGGGTCCGCGAGATCGTCGGCGCCGGACTCGAGGTCGTGGACATCGTCGAACCGGACTGGCCGGAGTGGCTGGACCGCGAGTGGGGTCAGTGGAGCCCACTCCGCGGTCAGCTCTTCCCCGGAACCGCGATCTTCAGCGCTCGGAAACCGAGCTAGAGCAGCTTCGACAGGAACGCCTGCGTCCGCTCGTGCTGCGGGTTGGACAGAACAGATCTCGGGTCGCCCGATTCGACGACGACGCCGCCGTCCATGAACACCAGTTGGTCCGCAACTTCACGGGCGAAGCCCATCTCGTGCGTCACCACGACCATGGTCATTCCGTCGCGCGCGAGTTCTTTCATGACTCCCAGGACTTCGCCGACCAGCTCGGGGTCGAGTGCGGACGTCGGCTCGTCGAACAACATGAGCTTGGGGTCCATCGCCAGTGCCCGCGCTATCGCTACCCGCTGTTGCTGGCCGCCGGACAGCTGGGCCGGGTAGGCGTCGGCCTTGTCCGCGAGACCCACCCGGTCGAGAAGTTCCTTCGCTCGGGCCGTCGCATCCTTTTTCTTGATGCCCTTGACCTGCGTCGGCGCCTCGACGATGTTGTCCAAAGCCGTTCGGTGCGGGAAAAGGTTGAAGTGCTGGAAGACCATTCCGATGTCACGGCGCTGCTGTGCGGCCCTCTTCGGGTGCAGTTCGTAGAGCTTGCCGTTCTTCTCCTCGTACCCGACGAGCTCGTCGTCGACGTACAACCGGCCGGCATTGACCTGCTCGAGGTGATTGATGCACCGCAGGAACGTCGACTTGCCCGATCCCGACGGTCCGACCATGCACAGGACCTGGCCCTTGTCGACCTCGAGGGTGATCCCCTTGAGAACCTGCAGCGCGCCGAAGTTCTTGCACACCTGCTGCGCTTTGACCATCGGACTCACGACGGGCCGCCTTCGCTGGAGCGCTGCACGGGCAACGGCTTGCCACCCTGCGCATCGGCGAGGGCCTGCAACTGGCGACCGGTCAACTTACGAGACACACCTTTCGAGTAATAGCGTTCGAGGTAGAACTGCCCGACCATCAGGATGCTCGTCATCACCAGGTACCACGTGGACGCCACGAGCAGCAGCGGCACAGGCTCGAAGTTCACTCCCGAGATATCACGGGCGCGCCCGTACAGCTCACCCGTGAACGGCACAGCGATGACCAGCGAGGTGGTCTTCAGCATGCTGATCACTTCGTTGCCGGTGGGAGGAATGATCACCCTCATCGCCTGCGGCAACACCGTCCGACGCATCGTCTGGGACCAGGACATGCCGAGTGCCGTCGACGCCTCGACCTGACCTTCACCGACCGAGTTGATGCCGGCGCGCACGATCTCGGCCATGTAGGCGGCCTCGTTGAGGGCCAGCCCGATCACCGCGAACCAGAACGCCGAGTACAGCGACTGCAGATCGAACGTCGCCAGCTGAACGGTGAACGGGATTCCGAGCGCCACCTCGCGGTAGATGACCGGAACCAGTCCCCAGAACGTGAGCTGGACGTAGATCGGGGTCCCGCGAAAGATCCAGAGGTAGATCCACGCGGCACTGCGCAGCACCGGGTTGGGAGACAATCGCATGACCGCGACGACGACGCCCAACACGATCGCGATGACCATCGAGTAGACCAACAGTTGCACGGTGATCCAGACACCGTTGCCGATCCGGCTGTCGAACAGGTAGCGCCCGTACGTGCCCCAACCATAGGCAGGGTTGGTTGCAGCCCCGTACACGAACAGCCCGAACAACACGATGACGATGACCGCGGTGATCCAGCGTCCCGGGTGGCGCAGCGGAATCGCCTTGATCGGCGCCGGATCCGTGCTCGAACCGTCCGAGGATCCGGAACGGCCGGCGCCGGGCGAAGCCGAGGAGGTCACACTAAGTCCTTTCGACGAGTGAGTGCAGCAGACCGCGGATCAGTTGACCGCACCGTTGATCTGCGACTCCTCGATGACGCCCGCCTCGACGCCCCAGTTCTCCGCGATGGTCTGGTACTGACCGTTGTCGATCAGGTGCTGCACTGCCTGCTGCAGGGTTGCCGCCAACGGCGATCCCTTGGCGACCGGGTAACCGTACGGAGCGGAGTCGAACACGTCACCGGCCGCCTCCAGCTTGTCGCCGGTCTGCTTGATGGCGTACGCGGTGACCGGTGAATCGGCGGACATCGCGTCGACACGCCCGAGTACGAGTGCGTTGACGGCATCGTCCTGGCTGTCGTACTTCTCGATCTGGATGGCGGGCTTGCCTGCGGCGACACACGCTTCGCTCTTCGCAGGAACTTCCTCCTGATCCTGGATCGTGGTGGTCTGCACGGCGACCTTCAGCCCGCAGGCGTCCGTCGGGTCGACGCTTCCGCCCGTCTGCTGCGCCCACTGCGTACCCGCGTTGAAGTACGTGGCGAAGTCGACGGTCTGCTCACGCTCCCTGGTGTCGGTGAACGACGACATCCCGACGTCGTACGTACCGCCCTGGATCGACGGAATGATCCGATCGAAGTCGGCTTCCTCGTACTGTGCCGTCACGCCCAACACGCCTGCCACTGCATTCATCAGGTCCACGTCGAAACCGACGATCTTGCCCGAGGAATCCTTGAACTCGTTGGGCGAGTAAGGCACGTTGACACCGACGACGAGAGTCCCTGACGACAGGTTCTTCTCCGGCAGGGTCGCCGCGATCTCGTCGACCTTGGTCACCTCGACAGCTGTCGTCTCGTCGGTTGCGGGTGAAGCACCTTCTTCGGTGTTCTGGGCGCAGCCCGAGAGCAACAGCGCCCCGGCGCCGCCCACTGCCAACAACATCCGAGCGGTCTTCGAGTACGAGCGATCAAACACGAGAAATCCTCCGAAATCCAAACACGATCCAACGCGACAGTCCTGCACGGCCGCACCACGTCGAGCGGTGAGCCGGACCTACGAACCCTAGGCGACGTTCGTCGCCCGTGCTGTCCGGGTAATCGAACAGTAACGCGGGCGCGTCGAACCTCAGGGCATTTTCGTACCTTCGGCGGCCTCGGCACGCGGGGCGCAGTCAGATCCGCAGCGCTCTCGCGAGAACGGTCTCGGTGAACTCACCGGTCGACGCGGTGCCGCCGAGGTCGGCTGTGGCCACTCCGGATTCGAGGGCACCGTCGACGGCGTGCCGGATCCGCCCGGCAGCGTGCGCCAGCCGCGTGTCGCCGTGTCGGGTCGCCAGGCATTCGAGAAGCATTGCGGCAGAGAGGAACAACGCCGTCGGATTGGCTCTGTTCGTTCCGGCGATATCCGGTGCGGATCCGTGCGCTGCCTGCGCCATCACCTTGTTCTCGGACGTGTTCACCGACGGTGCCATTCCCAGCGATCCGGACAGCTCACCTGCGAGGTCGGACAGAATGTCGCCGAACATGTTCTCCGCGACGATGACGTCGAAATCCTCTCCCCGCCGAACGAGGTGGGCAGTCAGAGCGTCGATGTGGTGCTCGTCCACGCTCACATCGGGAAAGCTCGCGGCCACGCCGCGACAGACGTCGCGAAACAACCCCGTGGTCAACGACAGGACGTTGGTCTTGTGCACGATGGTGACGTGCCGCGACCGCGTTCGTGCCAGCACGAATGCTTCTCGGGCGATCCGTTCGCACGCGGCCCGGGTGAACACGCCGACTGCCAGAGCGACGTCCGGCGTCGGCATGAATTCCCCGCTGCCGACGAACATGTTGCGGTCTGCGTAGAACCCTTCCGTGTTCTCGCGGACCACGACGAGGTCCATCCCGTTCGACACCGCCCGGACACCGGGATGAGCCTTGGCAGGGCGGATGTTCGCGTACAGATCGAATCGCTTGCGAATCACACCACCCGGCGTCAACTGAGACCTGAAAGGCTCCGGATACGAAGCGCTGTCGTGCGGGCCGAGTACCCAGGCATCGAGCGCATCGAGTTCCGCGAGCGTGGACTCCGGAACCGGCGTTCCGTGCGACTCGATCGCCGAGTGCCCCAGCGGCAACTCGACCCACTCCACGGCCAGGGCGTGCTCCGCCCCCACAGCGGCGTCGACGACGCGCTGGGTCGCCGGAACGATCTCGTGCCCGATGCCGTCGCCGAGCATCGAGCCGATTCTCACCTTCGTGACTCCGTCGTGTGCCATATCGGCAATCATGACTGACTATGGTTCAGTCTCTCGAATTGCTTCTCGACGAATCCCTCGATGCCGCGGTCCGGCGCGAGTGGCAGATCCTGCTCGACGCCGACCTGCCCAGCCAGGCGCGACACACCGGCGAGTCCAACAGGCCACATGTGACCCTGGCGGTCGCCGACGAAATGGAGGGGTTGGACGCGCGCATCGCGGACGAGTACTTCGCTGTGGAGTTCCAGATTCGGCTCGGGGCTTACGTGCTGTTCCGGGGCAAGCACATCACCCTCGCGCGTGCAGTCGTCCCCTCGAGGAAGCTGCTCGACCTGCACTCTCGAGCGGCAACGATTCTGGGGGACGCCGACGGCAACAGATCCCACACTCAGCCCGGTAAGTGGTCACCACACGTCACGCTTGCACGACGGATGACGCGGGTCGAGCTGGCCGAAGCGCTCGTGCGCCTGGACTCGGCACAACCGGACCTCGTCGGACACACGGTGGCACTGCGTCGATGGGACGGTGACGGCAAGCGTGAGTGGCTCGCGACGCGGCCCGGTCATCAGAACTTGTAGTCACCGAACTGAGTCACCTCGGCATGGGTGTCGGGGGCGTAACCGAGCATCGTCGCGAGGTACACCAGGCTGATCGTGGCCAGGAAAATCAGTGCGATGGTCATGGATGCAAGCCTGCTAGCAGGGGTTCCACACCAACAGTGGCAGATACGACACAGTTCCACGTTTTTCTGCCATACTTGCCGACATGTTGAAACGCGTCGTCGTTCCACTGCTGCCACTGACCGAGCAATTCGAGATGGGTGTCGCCTGCGAGGTGTTCGGCTTCGACAGGTCCGACGAGGGACTGCCCACCTACGACTTCTCTCTGATCGCAGGCGTGGCGGAACCCATCAGATCCCGGTTCGGCTACACCATAGACGTTCCGTACGACCTGTCCCAGCTGGACGACGCCGATCTCATCGTGATTCCGGCGGGAGGTACCCACCTGGCCTCCGACGGCTCCGCGCTGTGCAACTCGGAACTCGACGACACACTGGAACCCCTGCTCGGCAAGTTACGCGCCGCTGTTGCTCGGGGCGCCAAGGTCGCGAGCCTGTGCAACGGCGCTTTTCTTCTCGGCAAAGCAGGATTGCTCGACGGACGGCGATGCACGACGCACTGGCGACACTCGGACCGACTGGCCGCGGAATATCCTCTCGCCGAGGTCGACCGCAACGTGCTCTACGTCGACGACGGAAATGTCCTGACCAGCGCGGGAACGGCTGCCGGCATCGATCTGTGTCTTCATATCGTCCGCAAGGAGCAGGGAAGCGTCGTGGCGAACGGTATCGCGCGACGGATGGTCGTACCGCCGCATCGGGACGGCGGCCAGGCCCAGTTCGTCACCACGCCCCTCCCCGCCGTCGAGGTCGATACCCTTGCGCCACTGCTGGATTGGATGACGGAAAACCTGCATACCGAACTGTCGGTCCAGACATTATCCGCGAGGGTCAACATGTCCGCACGCACGTTCGCGCGCCGGTTCCAGGCCGAAACCGGGACCACGCCCGCCCGCTGGTTGAACGACCAGCGGGTACTGGCGGCGCAACAGCTACTGGAGAACTCGGACCTGTCGATGGATGTCATCGCCGAACGCGTGGGCTTCGGAAATGCCGCTGTGCTGCGGCAACACTTCGTCCGGCTGCGCTGTACGACGCCGAACTCGTACCGACGTACGTTCCGGGCGGCGCCGCAACCTGCATGACCCGGGATGATTTCGAGCCCGGGGCGCGTTGAGGGATCCAGAGAAGCAAACATCGACGAAAGGGCAGGCGTGGCAACACAGACTTTGACTCAGCAGAACTTCGACGAGATCGTCGGCGGCAACGACGTGGTGCTCGTGGACTTCTGGGCGTCGTGGTGTGGACCGTGCCGCCAGTTCGCGCCCACGTTCGAGAAGTCCTCGGAATCCCACCCGGATGTTGTGCACGCCAAGGTCGACACCGAGGCGGAGCAGGGATTGGCGGCCGCTGCCAACATCCAGTCGATCCCCACGATCATGGCGTTCCGTGAGGGCGTCCTGGTCTTCGCGCAGCCCGGCGCACTCCCCGCCGCGGCACTCGAGGATCTGGTGGGACAGGTCAAGGCACTCGACATGGACGAGGTGCGCAAGCAGATCGCCGAGCAGCCAGCCGCCGCTGACAGCGAATAATTCGGACGGCATTGCCGCGTTCAGGGCCGGTCGCAACTGCGACCGGCCCTGAACTGTGTGGTCGAGCGGTGTCCTTGTCGGACGGGGCCGGATAGCGCCTAGTGCGCGGCCTTGTCCCAACTACGCCCCGTACCTACCGACACTTCGAGCGGCACCGACAACGAAATGGCCGACGCCATCTTGTCGCGAACCAGTGCCTCGACCTCGTCGCGCTCGGATTCGACCACCTCGAGCACCAACTCGTCGTGAACCTGAAGCAGCATGCGCGACTTCAGATTCGACGCGCTCAACGACTTGTGCACGTCGATCATCGCAACCTTGATGATGTCCGCAGCCGTGCCTTGGATGGGAGCGTTCAACGCGGCACGCTCGGCAACCTCACGCCGCTGACGGTTGTCGCTGTTGAGGTCCGGCAAGTAGCGGCGACGGCCGTACAACGTGGATGTGTATCCGACCTTCCTGGACTCCTCCACCGCGTTCCGCAGGTAATCACGCACGCCGCCGAAGCGAGCGAAGTACGCCTCCATCTGCTGCTTGGCTTCGTCCGTGGAGATCTTGAGTTGCGCAGCCAACCCGAAGGCGCTGAGCCCGTAGGCGAGCCCGTACGACATGGCCTTGACCCGACGACGCAGCTCCGGGGTGACCTCTTCGATGGGAACACCGAAGGCTCGCGCTCCGACGAAACTGTGCAGATCCTCGCCGGTGTTGAACGCCTCGATCAGACCTTCGTCGCCGGACAGGTGGGCCATGATGCGCATCTCGATCTGGCTGTAGTCGGCCGTCAGCAGCATGTCGTAGCCTTCGCCGACGACGAACCCGTCGCGGATGTGGCGCCCGGCCTCGTTACGAACCGGAATGTTCTGCAGGTTCGGCTCCGTCGAGGACAGGCGGCCCGTCGCTGCGACCGTCTGATTGAACGTCGTGTGGATACGCCCGTCGTCGGAGATGGACTTGAGCAACCCGTCGACGGTCACTTTCATGCGCGTCGCATCACGGTGGTCCAGCAGGAACTTCAGGAACGGATGCTCGGTCTTCTCGAACAAGCCCTGCAGTGCGTCTGCATCGGTGGTGTAACCGGTCTTGGTCTTCTTCGTCTTCGGCATGTCGAGTTCTTCGAACAGCACGACCTGCAGCTGCTTCGGCGAACCCAGGTTGATCTGCTTGCCGATCACCTCGTAGGCGGCATTGGCGGCGTCGGACACCTGCCCGGCGAAGCGGCTCTGGAGTTCCTCGAGGTGGGTGCGATCGACGGCGATGCCCGTCGCTTCGATGTCCGCGAGAACTCCGAGGAGCGGTAGCTCCATCTCGGACAGCAACGACGTCGATTCGATGTCGGTCAGTTCCGAGTCCAGTGCAGCCGCCAGATCGAGTATGGCCTGCGCTCGCAGGATCTCGCCCTCGGCCACCGCGGCTTCGGCGACGTCCTCGGTGTCCAGTAGGGACATCTGCCCTTCGACGGAGTCCTCGGCCCGAAGCTCACGCTTGAGGTAGCGCAGGCACAGATCGTCCAGGTTGAAGCTTCGCTGCCCCGGACGAACGAGGTATGCAGCGAGTGCGGTGTCGCTCGTCAACCCGCCCAGAGTCCATCCCCGACCGCGGAGTGCATGGATGGCCCACTTGGCCTCGTGAAGGGCTTTGGGCTGAGTTTCGTCGGCCAACCATGCCGCGAGCGCTGTCTCGTCCGACGGATCGAGTGAGCTCGTCGTGACGAATCCGCCCTCACCGTCGGACGCGGCGATCGCGATGGACACGGCATCACTGTCGAACGGGCGACGAGGACCGACGACCGACAGTCCGTGGCGCTCACCCGTCGACGCGTGAGCGGCAAGCCACGAGGCGAGCTCTCCGACGGGGACGGCGCCACCCTTGACGTCGAAGCCCTCCTCCGCCTCCGGTTCGGCCGAGGACAACGTGTCGAAAAGGCGGTCACGGAGAACCCTGAACTCCAGGTCGTCGAACAAGCCGTGGATCTTCTCGCGATCCCACGGTGCCAGTTCGAGTTGGTCCGGGGTGTACGGCAACGGCACGTCGCGCACCATTTCGGTGAGCTCGCGGTTGAGGACGACCGAGGACAGGTTGGCGCGCAGTGCGTCACCGACCTTGCCCTTCACCTTGTCGACGTTGTTGACCAGTTCTTCCAGAGAGCCGTACTGCACGATCCACTTGGTCGCCGTCTTCTCGCCGACGCCGGGGATTCCGGGCAGGTTGTCGCTCGGGTCGCCTCGCAGCGCCGCGAAGTCGGGGTACTGGGACGGCGACAACCCGTACTTCGTGGTCACTTCCTCCGGGGTGAACCGGGTGAGCTCCGAAACCCCCTTCTTGGGGTAGAGCACGGTCACGTTGTCGGTGACGAGCTGCAGCGAGTCGCGGTCACCGGTCACGACGAGCACGCGGTAGCCGAGCGCTTCGGCCTGAGTGACCAACGTGGCGATGATGTCGTCGGCCTCGAAACCCGGCTCGGCCATGACCGGGATACCCATTGCGCCCAGGACGTCCTTCGTGATGTCCACCTGGCCGGCGAACTCGTCGGGAGTCTTGCTGCGGTTGGCCTTGTAGTCCGGGAATCGCTCGGCGCGAAACGTCTGCCGAGAGACGTCGAAGGCTGCGGCGATGTGCGTCGGCTTCTCGTCCCGGAGGAGGTTGATCAGCATGGAGGTGAACCCGTAGACCGCGTTGGTCGACTGGCCGCTCGTGGTCTTGAAGTTCTCCACGGGCAGGGCGAAGAACGCGCGGAACGCGATCGAGTGACCGTCGATGAGCAACAGCGTCGGTTGCTGACCGTCGGCTGATTTGCCGGTCGAGGGTGCGGATGCGGCACTGGCGTCGGTTACGGGGCTCACGGTTGCCCAGTCTAGGTAGAGGGTCCGACAGCGGCGGGCGCGGATGGGAATGTGCTGCGATTTCGCCTGTTCACGTAGTTCGAAACACAAATGATACTTATCGGAAATTCGAGACGCCGATTTCGTGCGGTTCCAACGGTTAGAGTCCGACAATTGCAAGCAGCCGAGCCCGATCCTGGGCTCACCCCGACAACCGTCCGGAGGACGTGCGTGGCTCCAAATGTTCGATGGACCCGAAGGAAGATCCGAATTCGGTACACAGACCGACGTTCGTTCCGCCTTTTGAGACAGATCCTCATGTTGGCGATACTCGGATCCATAGCAGCAGTGACGTTCGGTGGCACTGCCGCAGCTCAAGAACCGACCCCTACTCCCCCGCCCACCGCGATCTCGGACGCACCGCCCGCCGACGCGGTCGCCGTGAGCGGAAGCCTCAACAACGGCGGTGAACGCCTTGCCGACGTCGATGTGAAGGCACTGGACTCCTCCGGTGACGAGGTGGTTCGCACCACCTCTCAGGACGGAGGCCGCTGGACACTCCAGTTGTCGCCCGGCACATACACATTCGAAGTCGACTCCGAAACCCTTCCGGACGGAGTCAGCGTCCAGGGCTCGGTGGAACGCGACGTGCAGGCCGGACGCGCCAACACCGTCATCTTCTCCTTCGGTGAAGCCAGAACCGCCACGGAAGTGCCGTTCTACGAGAAATTCATCAGGACCACCGTCGACGGCCTTCGCTTCGGTCTGGTCATCGCACTGGCAGCCGTCGGTCTCAGCCTGATCTTCGGCACCACGGGCCTGACCAACTTCGCGCACGGCGAGTTGGTGACGCTCGGCGCCGTGGCCGCGTGGGTCTTCAACGTCAGCATGGGCATACAGCTGATCTGGGCGACGATCCTGGCGATCATCGTCGGCATCGCGATCGGCTGGCTGAACAACACAGTGATCTGGCGACCGTTGCGAAAACGGAAGACCGGCTTGATCGCTCAACTCGTGGTGTCGATCGGCTTGGCCATCGCACTGCGATACCTCATCCTGATCTTCTTCTCCGATCGCGCCGAACCGTTCGCCGACTACCAGGCGCAGACCCAGAACGAATGGGGACCGCTGGCGATCACCAATGTCAACCTCGCCTGCATCGTCATCAGCATCGTCGTCCTCGTCGGCGTCGCGGTGATGCTGCAGCGCACCCGAATCGGCAAGGCGATGCGCGCCGTTGCCGACAATCGTGACCTCGCCGCCTCGTCGGGAATCAATGTCGAGCGCGTCGTCACCTTCGTCTGGTGCATGGGTGGTGGCCTCGCCGCCCTGGGCGGCGTCCTGTTCGGGCTCTCCGAGCTCGGTGGCCGCGTTCAGTGGGAGATGGGCTTCAAGCTGCTGCTCCTGATGTTCGCAGGAATCACACTGGGCGGCTTGGGAACTGCGTACGGAGCCCTCCTCGGCTGCGTCATCGTCGGACTGCTGGTCCAGTGGTCGACGATGATCATCAATCCCGATCTCAAATACATCGGAGGACTGCTCGTCTTGATTCTCATCCTCGTCGTCAGACCCCAGGGCATACTCGGCTCGCGGCAAAGGATCGGGTGACAACGTGGATATCCTCGGAGCACTCCAGGTCTCGCTCGCCCAACTGGTCGGGCCGTCGGCAATTTTCTACGCACTGCTCGCAATCGGCTTGAATCTCCACTTCGGCTACGCCGGGCTGCTCAACTTCGGTCAGATCGGCTTCGCGCTGCTCGGCGGCTACGGCGTCGGCATCATGACGATCACCTACCAGCAGCCTCTGTGGCTGGGCATACTCGTCGGCCTCGGCGCCGCAGGCTTGCTGGCACTCGTCCTCGGCATCCCGACGCTACGGCTGCGCGCCGACTATCTCGCGATCGTCACGATCGCCGCATCGGAGATCCTCAGACTCGTCTTCAGATCGACGGCGTCCGATCCGATCACCAAGTCCACCAACGGTATTTTCGGCTTCGCCGATCCGTTCACCTCTCTCAGCCCGTTCGACTCCGGTAAGCAGTACGCGTTCCTCGGCGTGAAGTTCTACGGTGACGACCTGTGGGCCATGGTGGTCGGATGGTCGCTCGTACTGATCCTCTGCGGATTCATCTATCTGCTCACGCACAGCCCATGGGGCCGCGTTCTCAAGGCCGTCCGCGAGGACGAGGATGCAGCGCGATCGCTCGGCAAGAACGTCTTCGTCTACAAGATGCAGGCTCTGGTCCTCGGCGGCGTCATCGGAGGCATGGGCGGCGTGTTCAACGCCCTGCAGACCAAGTCCATCAACCCGGACTTCTACTCCACCGCGCAGACGTTCTTCGCCTTCGGTGCGTTGATTCTCGGCGGTGCCGCAACAGTGTTCGGCCCGGTACTGGGCGCCATGCTGTTCTGGTTCCTTCTCTCCATCCCCGACGCCATCCTGCGGCAAGCCATCTCGGGTCCCGATCCCCTGCTCAACCTGACCGAACAGCAGGTCGGCGCCACTCGATTCGTACTCCTCGGCATTCTGATCGCCGTGATGATGGTGTTCAGGCCGCAAGGCATTCTCGGCAACAAGCGAGAGGTACAGCTCAATGCCTGACAAGACAACAGCGGACGCACGGCGGCCACTGAGCGCTCAGGAGAGGTCATCGCTGTTCGCCGGAGTCCCCCAGACTCCCGGTGCGGCAAAACCGGATCCGACGCTCGTCGTCGACGGAGTGTCCCGAACCTTCGGCGGCCTTAAAGCAGTCGACGTCGCACACCTCGAGATCCAGCGAGGCTGCATCACCGGCCTCATCGGCCCCAACGGTGCCGGTAAAACCACCTTGTTCAACCTGCTCACCGGATTCGACCGCCCCGACACGGGAACCTGGTCGATGGACGGACAGTCACTGGGCCGGATGCACCCACACCAAGTCGCGCGCAAGGGCGTCGTACGCACGTTCCAGTTGACCAAAGCATTGTCCAAACTCACTGTGCTGGACAACGTTCGTCTCGGCGCCACCGGCCAGCGCGGCGAACGGATCGTCAACACACTGATGCCCTGGACGTGGAAGAAGCAGGAGAAGGAGATCACCGACCGGGCCTACCAACTGCTCGAGCGATTCAAGCTCGACGCGAAGGCCGACGACCTCGCCGGCTCCATGTCCGGCGGGCAACGCAAACTACTCGAAATGGCGCGCGCCCTCATGACCGATCCGGCCGTGGTCATGCTCGACGAACCCATGGCAGGCGTCAATCCCGCACTGACACAGAGCCTCCTGGGTCACATCAAGTCGCTGCGCGACGACGGGATGACGGTGGTGTTCGTCGAACACGACATGGACGTCATTCGCGACATCAGCGACTGGGTCGTCGTGATGGCGCAGGGCAGCGTCATTGCCGAATCCACCCCGGAAGACCTGTCCAACAACGGTGCTGTCGTCGACGCCTACCTCGGAAGCCATCACGACCAGGCCCTCGAATTCGACGAGAACGGCAATCCCGTCGGCGCCACAGCCGAACTGGCCGAAGCGCTGGAACAGGCCGAAGCCGAAGAGCTCGAAGCAGGCGGCGACTTGTCCGAGCCCGAGTTCGTCGCGTCTGCCGACGTCGCAACCGGCAAGCACGCCAAGGAAGAAGACGGCAAATGAGCGAACCGAACACCGACAAACTGACACCCGCCGAATTCGCCGCAACACCGGAAGAACACGCCCGGCTCGCCGAGGGGGCTCTCGTCCGCGCCGACAACCTCGTCGCCGGATACATCCCTGGCGTCAACATCCTCGAAGAGTGCAACTTCTTCCTGAAAGACGGCGAGATCGTCGGCATCATCGGCCCCAACGGCGCAGGAAAATCGACCCTGCTCAAAACACTGTTCGGGCTCATCCCCGTCCGCAAGGGCTCGGTCAGACTCCGCGGAGACAACATCACCTCCGCCGAAGCCCACGTACTGGTCACCAAAGGCGTCGGATACGTGCCGCAGACACAGAACGTCTTCCCGTCACTCACCATCGAGGAAAACCTCGAAATGGGAATCTATCTGCGGCCGAAGAAATTCGCGGAACGCTTCGACTTCGTCAGCGAACTCTTCCCACTCCTCGGCGAACGCAAGAAAGTCAAAGCAGGCGCACTCTCCGGCGGCGAACGACAAATGGTCGCTATGGGCCGTGCCCTGATGATGGAACCATCGGTCCTGCTGCTCGACGAACCGTCCGCAGGCCTCTCCCCCATGTTCCAGGACGAAGTCTTCATCCGCTGCAAGAAGATCAACGCAACAGGCGTCTCCATCATCATGGTGGAACAGAACGCACGCCGCTGCCTCCAGATCTGTGACCGCGGATACGTCCTCGACCAGGGCCGAAACGCCTACACCGACACCGGCACCAACCTCATGAACGATCCCAAGGTCATCGAGCTCTACCTCGGCACCCTGGCGGGAAGCAAAGAGAAGAAATAACTTCCGCACTCCGACAAGACCCGGGCTCACCCCACGAGCCCGGGTCTTGCTGCATTCCCAGGGGCCGTCCTCGTGCTCCCCAGAGCAGACGGGCTCGGGCACGCCCCGTTGCCCAAGGCGGAGCGAACGTGGCGTTCGGTCACTTGGAGTGACCGAACGGTTCATTCGGTCCCAACGGATAACCGCACGGCATGGCCACCGACAGCACGGAACCCCGGTCCAGGTGGACCGGGGTTCCGTGTGTTCTGAGTCAGTACCGAGGACCGATCACTCTCCGACGACGATGTATCCGTCCGTCTTCAGGGTGTTGTCCGGGCCGAAGACCAGGTTGCCGTAGGAACCTGTGGCCGGCTCACCTGCGTCGCTGAAGTTCAGCGCACCGGTGACACCGTCGTAGTCGATGTCGGTTCCAGCCTGGACGAGGGGAAGGCACTGTGCGTAGGTGGTGCACTTCTCGCCGTCCTTGGTGACGCTGTTGATGTTGGCCGCAATGTCCGTGCCCGCCGTCGATTTTGCTTGCTCTGCTGCGAGGGCCGAGATAATGACTGCGTCGTAGGACTCGCCGGCGTAGTTGAAGTCCACCAGCGCGGGGTCGACGGTCTTGAGTCGATCCTGGAAGGCGGTGCCGACGTCGGTGAGCGGGGTGGTTCCGCGCATCGTGTCGAGCAGGCCCGGTGCGACGGATTCGCCGAGGGCGTTGCCCATGTTGCCGTCGACTCCGTAGACGAGAGTGCCGTCCGACGGTCCGATGCCGACCTCGTGCATACGCGTGATGATCTTCGCGGACTCCTCGAAGCCGACGATTGCGACGGCGTCGGGCGCGAAGTTGTTCACGTCGTCGACCTCGGCGTTGAACGACTGTGCGTTGGGGTCGTAGATGATCGACTGGATCTGATCCGACGGAATGCCCGCTGCTTCGAGGTTCTCCACGGTGTTGGCGGCGAGGCCGGTGCCGTAGGGGTCGTTGAGCGCCAGGATGGATACACGCTGCGCACCGTCCTCCGCGATGAGCTGCGAAAGCGCTTGAGCCTGAAGTACATCGGTGGGTGCGGTACGGAAGTACTGGCCCTTGTCCGCGTAGCAGACGAACTGGTCCGAAGTGTTGGCCGGGGAGAACTGTACGACGCCGGCGCTGGCGATCTTGTCGATGACCTTCAGTGACACCGAGGACGATGCCGCACCGACGATGACGTCCGCTCCACCCGCGAGCAGACGGTCGACCGTGGTGTTCGCGGTGTCCGTCGTCGTGTCACCCGAGTCGCCGGGGATGAGCTGAACAGGCTGTCCGAGAACGCCGCCCGCAGCGTTGACCTCGTCGACCGCGAGGCGGACACCCGCGACCTCCGGCGGGCCGAGGAATGCGAGGCTGCCGGTTTCGGGAAGCAGCGTACCGACGACCAGTGGGGTCGTGACGGGGGTCGCCCCTGCCGTTGCCTGATCCGGCGTGCAGTCGGTCGACACCGTTGTCTCTTCTGCCGCCGAACTTCCACCGCTGGCAGAGCTGGAACTGTCTCCCGAGCTGGAATCGTCGCTCGAGGAACAGCCGAACAGTGCCAGTGAAGCAGCACCCAGCACCGCAGCCGTGCGGACATAGGTCCGTTTTGCCATCTAGGGTCTCCTTGGTCGATCCAAAAACGAAGCGCACGTGAGTCATGCGCCGCGTGTGTGGATCAGACGCTAGCTGTCCCCATCGGTTCGCGATGGGCGAGAAGACGGCTCGTGACCTGACTGTGACCTGAGGAGCCGAAGATTTACATCGCCGTAGCGTGCGGGCCCGGAATCAGGCCTCGGGCGGGGCGTCGAGCGTCTCGATGATGACGTCGGCGACGGCCTTCATCGTCGTCCGTCGATCCATCGCGGCGCGCTGAATCCACTTGAACGCCTGTGGCTCCGTGAGCGACTGGGATTCCATCAGCTTGCCCTTCGCCCGCTCGATGAGCTTGCGCGTCTCCAGCCGTTCCTGGAGATCCGCGATTTCGCTCTCGAGCGACGAGATCTCCGTGTACCGACTTGCCGCGAGTTCCACGGCAGGCATCAGGTCGGCTTTGGAGAACGGTTTGACCAGATACGCCATCGCTCCCGCGTCCCGCGCCTTCTCCACGAGTTCACGCTGACTGAACGCCGTCAGGATGACGACGGGAGCTATACGCTTCTCGGCGATTTCCGACGCTGCGTCGATTCCGTCCCGTCGTGGCATCTTGACGTCCATGATCACCAGATCGGGGCGAAGTTCCACGGCGAGGTCGACGGCCTGCTGACCGTCGGCCGCCTCACCGACCACCTCGTAGCCCTCTTCACGCAGCATCTCCACCAGATCGAGGCGGATGAGCGATTCGTCCTCGGCGACCACGACCCGTAGAGCGGGCTTTGCGCTCTCTTGCTGGGCAGGAGCATTCATCGTTTACCAGTCTCCTTAGACACGTCATCGACCAGCAGAAATCCTCGCATGCCCGGCACTGTGCCGCAGACCTCACCTGGTTCCACGAACCCTTCGAGGGTACCGGTGTACGGGGCCTGAAGCGCATCTTCTAAAGTAGTGAACCGCACGAAGACGCCAGCCCTCGTATCCCAATTGGCAGAGGAAACGGATTCAAAACCCGTCCAGTGTGAGTTCGAGTCTCACCGAGGGCACCACCCCCCAGCGTCACTGGTACACCGACCCGCACCGCTGGTCACACGGTGAAGCCGCTAGGCATACAGTGAAGCGATGTACATACCCAGCAATCTCCGATGCCACGACACCGGCGCCGGCACTTTGTGCGCTCAGCGTGTCAATCACCGGTTCGGAGATGCTGCGGACCGGTCGGAACCGAAGTGGGTGTACTTCCAGTGCAGTGCCGACAGCACCCATGTGACCGGATACGTCGATCGACCGGTGACCGCCTGAATTCATGTTCGTAGAGCGCGCATTCGTCGATCCGGTCGATCACGTCGACGACTGGCCCTTCACCGTTCCTGCCGTGGCGGACCTCGTCGGAGACGGACTCGAGTTCCATGCGCCCGTGACGATGCTCGTCGGTGACAACGGCTCGGGTAAGTCGACCATCGTCGAGGCTGTCGCGGAGGGTTTCGATCTCGATTCGCGTGGCGGCCGGGCGTCGAGACTGCCGCGCACGGACACCGTTCGGACCCCGCTGGGTGACGTCATCGAACTCGAGACGACGCCGCGAGGCGCACGGATGCTTCGCGGACCGCGGTTGCAGAAGAAAGGCTTCTTTCTCCGTGCCGAGACGGCTGTCGAACTGACCGAACGTTACTCGGGCGTGCCGGGTTACTGGGACGAGGACACCACCGAATTGAGCCATGGTGAGGGCTTTCTCGCGGTGTTTCGCGCAATGTTCCAGGACCCGGGCTTCTACGTGCTGGACGAACCGGAGTCGGCACTGTCCTTCACGGCCTGCCTTCGACTGGTGGCGTTGATGTCCGAACTCGCCGACGCCGGGGCCCAGGTCGTCTGCGCGACGCACTCGCCTGTGTTGGCGTCGGTGCCCGGAGCCGACATCGTCGAAGTCGGTGACCACGGTCTACGCAGAACCAGTTGGGAGGAACTGGAACTCGTCGCGCATTGGCGTCGGTACCTCGCCGATCCGTCGATGTATCTGCGTCACCTTCTGGACTAGTGTCAGGGCACCGGTAGCTCTCGGCGACGGACGCTTCCCGGTGACTGCCCGACGAGCCTTTTGAATGCTCTCCCGAAGGCTGCTTCGGACCCGTAGCCGCTTCGACGTGCCAGTTCGGCGACAGTGCGGTCACCGGATTTCAGTGCGTCGTGAGCGCACTGCATCCTCCACCGAGCGAGGTAGCGCATGGGTGCTTCACCGACGAGTGTGGCGAAGCGTGCGGAGAAGGCCGACCTCGACATCGAGACTTCGGCGGCGAGGGTCGCCACGGTCCACGGCTTGTCCGGCGAGCGGTGAATCACCGCCAGCGCTGGGCCGATCCCTCGATCCTGCAGTGCACCGAGCCAACCGGATCCGGCCGCGGGATCGTTCTCGATCCACCACCGCAGCGCCTGGATGACGAGGATGTCCGACAACCGCGTGATCACGGCTTCCCCGCCGGGTCGGACTCGCTGGGCCTCGTCGGCGACGAGGCCGAGTGTGCTGTGCATCCACGACAGCTGCGGTGTCGGTGCCGACTCGACGACGATCAGCGACGGCAGGCAGTCGAGCAGCTTTCCGACCGACGGGTGATCGAGCCGCACGGCTCCACAGATCATGGTCGTCGGGGATCCGGTGCCTCCGTGGCGGACGACGGCGTATCGATCGCTGATGTAGTCGTGGTGCAACTCGTGCACGAGGGGCGCGGAGTCGGCGAGGGAGGCGTCGCTGGACAGGACATGTCCGGAACCGTCCGGCACCAGCGCGAATTCGCCCGGGGCGAGCCACCGAGGCTCGGCGCCGTCGACCTCGAGGAGGCCTCGTCCGGCGACCACGACGTGAAACCACAGGCAGTCCTCCATGGGGGGCATCGCGAGTCCCCAGGGCTCGGCCAGCTCGGACCGACAGTAGAACGCACCGGTCATTCGGACGAAATGCAGGGCTTCGCCGAGCGGGTCGGATGTTCTCCATGGATCGTGGCCGCGCATCGACCGATCGTACGACGTCGTGGACGAACGAGCATGAAGTAGCGACGAACGAGCATGGATCGTCCAGCCACTCGGAGGCATGCTGGACGAACCGACAGAAGGGACACCGTCGTGCTCGAGAAGGTTGCATCCATCGCCACCACGACCTCTGCCGTCGGGTGCGGGCTGACAGCGGGGGTGCTGCTGGCGTTCTCGGTCGGCGTCATGCCCGCGCTGAGAACGCGACCCGCCGCCGACGCCGCTGCCACGATGCAGCAGATCAACAACGTGATCGTCTCACCTGTGTTCCTGACGGTCTTCCTCGGCGCCGCTGCTGCTGCAGTGGCCGCGGCCGTCACGAGCCTTGCGTCGGGCGGAGATTCGGGGACGCTCGTCGTTGCCGGCGCCGTGGTGTACGTGGTCGGGTGCGTAGCGGTGACGGTCGCAATCAACGTGCCGCTCAACGATTCTCTGGCCTCGGTCGACCCGTCCAGCAGCCACGGTGCTTCGGTGTGGGCGGACTACCTCACCCGCTGGACGCGGTGGAACCATGCCAGGACTGCGGCGGCCACTCTGGCGTGTGCTGTGTTGACCGCGGCGGCGCGGATCTAATCTGCTTGCGGTTGCTCGTGACGATGACGGATCTCGGCTTCGAACTTCTCGATCAGAGCATCCGCCTCGGCGAGCTCGGCGCCTTGCGCACCCTCGTCCATCGATTGGTCGCGGCCGCGCTTGAGCACAGCGAGTTCTGCGTCGAGTTCATGATTGTCGAGTACTCGTGGATCCAACATAGCTCCATTGTCGTCGACGACGCCGGTGCCCGCACGCGATTGGGCCTGACATGCTGGTGGGATGACCACGGTGCACAGCTTTCCGCCGATAGTCGACCGTTCGTCGCACACGTTGATCCTCGGCTCCATGCCCGGAGTGGCGTCACTGAGAGCGGCGCAGTACTACGCGCATCCTCGTAACGCGTTCTGGCCGATCATGGGTGCGTTGTTCGGTGCGGGCCCGGAGAAGGCCTACGACGAGCGAACAGCGATTCTGCTCGCGCGTGGAATCGCGGTGTGGGATGTGGTGAAGCTATGCACGCGGCGCGGGAGCCTCGACTCCGCGATCGTCGATTCGACTGTCGTGACGAACGACTTCGACTCCCTGCTCGGCGAATTTCCTTCCATCCGGCGCATCGTCTTCAACGGAGCCAAGGCGGAGACGAGTTTCGTTCGTCACGTCGCCCCGTCCGTACGCGATGTCGCTGTACGTCGGCTTCCGTCGACCAGTCCCGCTCACGCCTCTCTGTCCTTCGACCGAAAGCTCGACGCGTGGCGAACGATCGCGCAGCCTCGGCCGGCGATATCTGGGTCCTACGGTCGAGACGAGGGCCACCAGGAGAACGACGACGAACACGATCGGGTAGACCGACGTAACCGGAATCCACGCCCATGACGGGACGCCGAGCATGAATGTGCCGATGACGGCAGTGCCGCTGGGCGCCGTCCAGTACCAGGCGACGAACGGGGCCACGACGAGGGCCGGCACCGCCCAGCTCCAGGACCGAGCGGATCTCGCGGCCCAGTCCAGTACCACCACGACCAACGGCACGCACCACACCCAGTGATGCCCCCACGAGAACGGGGACACCATGGGTGTTGTCAGGCCGCAGATCGTCAACGACAACAATCGAGCGCCTCGTCGCTCGGCCGCCACCGCGCACCACAGTCCGATCGCGCCGACGACGAGAACACAGCCGAGCCACAGCACCATCGGCGGGGACCCGTCGGACCAGAGTCGAGCGAGCACACCGTGCACCGACTGATTCGCCGGCGACGGTAGCCACCCGATCCGATCGGACTGGAAGATCGCGCTGGTCCAGAAGGTGCGTGCGTCGTCGAACAACAGAATCGATCCCGCGAGGACGGTGGCGACGAACGTCGCGACGGCCACCGCCGCAGTCCGGAACTGTTTGATGGCAAGCGCGTACACGACGAAGAATGCCGGCGTCAGTTTCAACCCCGCGGCGAGGCCGACGCCGATTCCTCGTAGGCGACTGCCGTCGGGACGGCCGAGGTCCCACAGCACGAGGATCAGCAGTAGAAGGTTGATCTGCCCGAGCCACAGCGTCATTCGAACTGGTTCGAGCCAGGTGAACGCAATCGCCGACCCCAGGGAGACGACATGAGTGGGCGCTCCGCGATATCCGAGAATCCGCCAACTCGACAGCACCGCGAGATAGAGAAGCAGGATGTTGACGATGCCCACGACCGCCGTCGTGGCCGAGATCGGTAGCACGGCAAGCGCAACGAACACCACAGCAGCGAACGGCGGGTAGGTGAACGGGAGCGCTGTGTCGAACAGCGAGAACGAATACAGGCCCTCACCGGTCAGCAACGTCCCGCCGCCGTGCCGGTACACGATGGCGTCGACCCCGTTTCCGAACAGTCCGTACAAGCCGGCGAATCCCAACGTCCACGCGTGTGCGACGAGCGCGACGGCTGCGGCGACAACTGCACACGTGACCCATCGCCCGTCGTGTCGTCGAAACGTGTCTGTTCCCGGCATGAATCGGAGAATATTGCGAATCCGCGAAATGTCACGGACGACACGGGTGAACTTTGTCGTTTCGACGCTGGATCGTTAGCAGAGGCCACGCCGATCCATGCCACCATCGATTGATGCGGATGTGGCAGAAGTTACTGATGTTGCGTTCCGTCGTCGTGATCGCGCTCGCTGCGAGTGTCCTCGCGATCGCCGGTCCCGCGTACGCCGGTCCCGCCGAAGCCGCCCGTGTGGTCGATGTGCGCGCCGTGTCCGCAACTCACTCGGTAGTCGACGTGTACTCGCCGTCCATGGACAAGGTGATCTCGAACGACGTCCTGCGGCCTTCCCACGGCGGCACTCTTCCCACCCTGTATCTCCTGAACGGTGCACTCGGGAACGAGGACGGCGTGGGATGGCTCGGAAACTCTTCGGTAGCGGAGTTCTTCGCCGACAAGAACGTCACCGTCGTCATGCCGGTCGGTGGGAGGTTCAGCTTCTACACCGACTGGCAGAACCCCGACCCGGTGCTCGGAAACTACAAGTGGCAGACGTATCTCACCCGCGAACTGCCCCAGGCGATCGACGGCCACTTCGGCTCGACCGGGAAGAACGGCATCGCCGGCCTGTCCATGAGCGGAGGCCCCGCGCTCGATCTTGCCATTCAGGCACCGGACGTGTTCGATGCCGCGGCGTCGTTCAGCGGCTGCCCTGCACCCTCGAATCCGTTTGCGATGGCGGGAATCTCGACGATGATCGCGGGTGGCCTGAACAATCCGTTCAACATGTGGGGATTGCCCGGCAACCCTGCGTGGCGCGAACACGACCCGGCCGTGAACGTCGAAAGACTGCGCGGCACATCGGTGTACGTCAGCGCATCGGAGGGGCAACCGGGGCCGGTGGACCGTATCCCTGTCGGCGCTTTCCCACCCGTCGGCGGAATCGTCGTCGAAGCGCTCGTCAACTACTGCACGTCACTGTTCGTCGACGCTCTGCACCGAACTGGAGTTCCGGCAACGATTTCCATGCGTGAGCGGGGCGCCCACACCTGGCCGCTCTTCGAAGACCAGCTACGCGAAGCCTGGACCACGACGATCGCACCTGCCCTGGCCTGAGCGTCGAGCCCCCGAGTCAGGCCTTCCGTGGGAAGTGCCTGATCAGACCTTCCTGCACCACGGTCGCGAGAAGCAAGCCGTCCATCGAGAAGAACCTACCCGTGGCCAGGCCTCTGGACCCCGCCGCGACGGGAGACTCCGTCGCGTACAGCGCCCAGTCGTCGAACCGGAACGGTCGATGGAACCAGATGGAATGGTTCACCGTCGCCGCGACAATACGGTCGAACCCCCAGGACAGACCGTGAGTGGTGATGATCGAGTCGAGCACCGTCGTGTCCGACGCGTATCCCATCGTGGCGGCGTGGAAGATCGGGTCGTCGGGAAGGTCGCCGTCGGCTTTCATCCACACGCGGTTGTGGTTGAGTTTCTCCCCGGTCCCCTGCAGAATCCACGCCGGATCGTTCGCGTAGCGCATGTCGATCGGTTTGAGGGCGTCGACGAACATCTGCAGCCTGTCCTCGTACCCGACGAAGTGGTCGCCGAGCGGCGGCAATGCGTCCGGGTACGGAACATCGGGCAGTTCGACACTGTGCTCGAGCCCGGTGCCGAAATCCTGGAACGCGGCGAGCATCACGAAAATCTCGTTGCCGTCCTGATAGGCCGTGACCTGCCTGTTCGCGAATGCTCGACCGTCGCGGTGTCGATCGACGTGATACTCGATCGGCTTCTTCACATCACCGCCACGGATGAAGTGCGCGTTGATCGCGTGTACATCGCGGGTCGTTCCCGTGACCGTTCGGCCCGCCGCGATGAGCGCTTGCGCCACCAGCTGACCACCGAACGTGCGACTCCCGACCTGGCGAGGATGCACTCCCCGAAATTTGTCCTCGCCGAACTCCTCGAGCTGAAGCAGCTCGAGGAGTGTGTCCAGGTCGCTCGTCACATCACGATCACTGCTGGGCGCAGTAGCTGCGCCGGTTCCCCCCGCGTCGGTCACTTACCGGTCCTCTTCCCCAATTCGATGCACGTGGATCAAGTTGGTCGAGCCTACTGTGCCGGGAGGCGCTCCGGCGACGATCACGACCTGATCGCCCCTGTTGTAGCGGCCGAGCTCCAGGAGTGCCTTGTCCACTTCGAGAACCATCGCGTCGGTGGTCGCGACCTCGGGGACCAGGAACGTCTCGGTTCCCCAGCTCAGCGCCAGCTGCGAGCGCACCTCGGGAATCGAGGTGAACGCCAGCAGTGGAAGCGACGTGTGCAGGCGCGCCAACCGTCGAACGGTGTCTCCGGACTGAGTGAACGCGACGAGCGCCTTGGCGTCGAGACGTTCGCCGATGTCCCGCGCAGCGTAGGAGATGACGCCTCGCTTGGTACGCGGAACGTGAGTCAGAGGAGGAACGGGATCGCCCTCGCTCTCGACCGTTTCGACGATGCGGGCCATGGTGCGGACGGTCTCCATCACGTACTTGCCGACGGAGGTCTCACCGGACAACATGACCGCGTCGGTGCCGTCGAGCACGGCGTTCGCGACGTCGGACGCCTCGGCCCTGGTAGGACGGGAGTTCTCGATCATCGACTCGAGCATCTGGGTGGCGACGATGACGGGCTTGGCGTTGGCGCGGGCGATCTGAATCGCGCGCTTCTGCACCAGGGGAACCTGCTCGAGAGGGAGCTCGACGCCGAGGTCGCCGCGGGCGACCATGACCGCGTCGAACGCGAGCACGATGGCTTCGAGGTTGTCCACGGCTTCGGGCTTCTCGAGCTTCGCGATGACCGGCACTCGGCGACCGACGCGATCCATGATCGCGTGCACGAGCTCGACGTCCGCGGGGGAACGAACGAACGACAGTGCGATGAAGTCGACTCCGAGCGACAAGGCGAACTCGAGATCGGCAATGTCCTTCTCGGACAACGCCGGAACGGACACGTCCATGCCGGGCAGGGACACACCCTTGTTGTTGCTGACCGGTCCGCCTTCGGTGACGCGGCACAGCACGTCGTTGCCTTCGACTCCGGTGACGACCAAGCCGACCTTGCCGTCGTCGACGAGGAGCCTGTCACCTTCCTTGGCGTCCTGCGCCAATTCCTTGTACGTGGTCGACACGCGATCGTGCGTGCCGTCGCACTCGTCGACGGTGATGCGTACCAATTCACCGGCGGCCCAGGTGGTCTTGCCTTCCGTGAACCGTCCGAGACGGATCTTGGGTCCCTGTAGGTCGGCAAGGATGCCGACGGCTTTGCCGGTGGCATTCGAGGCCGCTCGGACCCACTCGTAGTTGGCCTGATGATCGGGGTGATCACCATGGCTGAAATTCAACCGAGCGACATCCATTCCACTCTCGACGAGTTCGCGGATTCGCTCAGCGCTGGCGGTTGCAGGTCCAAGGGTGCAAACGATCTTCGTACGTCGGCTCACGACCACGAGCGTAGTCGGTGCCCCTCACCTTCTCTACGGCAGAGGTAGCCGACGCAACACTACTGGCCGGTAGTAGTGAGTTGCCACAGGTGAACAGACCTGGATCGGTACAGACTACGACTTCACAACGGTGCTGATCACACCACTGCGAGAGGCAGAGCCGTCGGATGAACGGGCGACGGAAGGTCGGAGCGACCGGTCAGGAACGCGTCGACGCCATGCGCCGCGGACCGTCCCTCTGCAATGGCCCAGACCACCAAAGACGCGCCGCGATGAGCGTCGCCGCAGACGAACACGCCGGGAGCGGTGGTCTGCCAGTCGGGCCCACAGGAAAGCGAACCGCGACGAGTGAGCGACAGGCCGTAGTCGTCGAGAAGAGGACTGTGCTCGACACCGTCGAATCCGATCGCGAAGAGCGCGAGATCGCAGGGAAGCTCGACTTCCTCACCGATGGGGGTGATGATCCGTCGGCCGTCTGCGTCGCGCTGTACCTCGACCTCGGCGAGGACCATCGCTCGAACGCGGCCGTTCTCGTCGCCCAGAAAACGTTGGACGGCAACCTGATGCCGCACGACACCACCCTCGGCGTGGGCCGGTGAGGTGCGCAGAACGAGGGGCCACGACGGCCACGGCGACTTGGAGTCGTCCCGAGCATCCGGAAGCGCCTGGTTGTAATCCAGCTGCGTCACCGACGCGGCGCCCTGACGGTGCGCCGTGCCGAGACAGTCGGCTCCGGTGTCTCCGCCGCCGATGATGACGACGTGCTTGTCCTTGGCCGAGATGGACGTGGGGCCGTCGCCCTCGCATTCCTTGTTCGACGGCACCAAATGCTCCATGGCGAGGTGGATACCGCTCAGACCACGACCCTCGACCTCGGTGTTGTCCCGCGCCCGCAATGCACCGACAGCAAGAACCACAGCGTCGAACTTCGCCCGCAACTGTTCGACGGTGAAGTCGATTCCGACCTCGCAGTCGGTGACGAAATGGGTACCCTCCGCACGCATCTGCATGAGGCGCTGATCCAGAACCGACTTCTCCAATTTGAACTCGGGGATGCCGTACCGAAGCAGACCTCCGAGCCTGTCGTCCCGTTCGTACACGGTGACGTCGTGACCCGCGCGGGTCAGCTGCTGCGCGGCGGCGAGGCCGGCCGGGCCGGAGCCGACCACCGCGACGGTCTTACCCGTGCTGATCGTCGGCGGCTGCGGTACGACGCTGCCTTCGTCCCACGCAAGGTCCGCGATGGTCTGCTCGACGCGCTTGATCGTCACGCTTCCACCGGTCTCGCTCTCCGAGATCGAGAGCACGCACGCAGCTTCGCAGGGTGCAGGACACACACGGCCGGTGAACTCCGGGAAGTTGTTCGTCGCGTGCAGGCGATCGCTCGCAGCGTCCCAGCGGTCTCGACGCACCAGGTCGTTCCACTCCGGAATCAGGTTGCCGAGGGGGCAGCCCGCAGTTCCGGAGTGGCAGAACGGAATTCCACAATCCATGCACCGGCGTGCCTGATCGGAGACCTCGGCTGCTCGCTCGTCGGCAGGCTGGTGCGAGTAGACCTCTTTCCAGTCCTTGACCCGCTCACCGATCGGCCGCTTCGCTGCTTCCTGCTTGACGATGTTCAGAAATCCTCGTGGGTCAGCCACGTGCAGCCTCCATGATTGCTGAGTCGACGTCGCGCCCCTCGGCGCGCGCCATCGAGGTCGCCTCCAGCACACGCTGATAGTCGACGGGCATGATCTTGGTGAACAGAGCGGAACGGCGCGGCCAATCCGCGAGCAGCGACGACGCCACCGCGGATCCCGTCCACTTCCGGTGGTTCTCGACGGTGTCCCGCAGCCATGCGAGATCGTCGGGATCGGGCGTCTGCAGAGACACCATGGCCATGTTGACGTTGCTCTCGTCCAGCCCGAGGACGAAGGCGATACCTCCGGACATACCGGCGGCCATGTTGCGTCCGGTCGGTCCGAGGACAACGACACGGCCACCTGTCATGTACTCGAACGCGTGGTCGCCGACGCCTTCGTTGACCGCAGTCGCGCCGGAATTCCTGACCGCGAACCGCTCCCCCACCCGTCCGCGCAGGAAGACCTCACCCGCAGTGGCGCCGTAGAGAATGGTGTTGCCGGCGATGACGTTGTCCTCCGCGACGAAGGTGGCGTCGGATGACGGCCGGACGACGACGCGGCCGCCCGAAAGCCCCTTTCCGACATAGTCGTTGGCGTCACCGATCAGATCGAGGGTGATCCCGGTGGGGAGGAATGCACCGAGCGACTGACCTGCGGACCCTGTCAGTTCGACGCGCACCGTGTCGTCGGGAAGCCCCGCACCGCCGTACCGGCGTGTGACCTCCGCACCCAACAGAGTGCCGACGGTTCGGTTGACGTTGCGCACCGGCAGTTCCAGTTTCACGGGATGCGCATCCTCGAGTGCACCCTCGGCCAACTGGATCAGGGTTCGGTCGAGCGCGAGATCGAGTCCGTGGTCCTGACCGCGGAGGCGTCGACGCTGCGTCATCGGTGCGCCGTGCTGATCCTTCGGCATGGCGAAGATCGGCGTCAGGTCCAAGCCCTTGCTCTTCCAGTGCGCCACACCGGCGGCCGTCTCCAGAGCATCTGCGTGCCCGACGGCTTCGTCGATGCTGCGGAAACCGAGCTGCGCCAGATACTTGCGCACGTCCTCGGCCACGAACCGGAAGAAGTCCTCCAGGAACTCGGGCTTTCCGGTGAACCGTTTGCGTAGTTCCGGGTTCTGGGTCGCCACGCCCACCGGGCACGTGTCGAGATGACACACACGCATCATGATGCATCCCGACACGATGAGCGGAGCCGTCGAGAATCCGAACTCCTCGGCACCGAGCAGCGCCGCCACGATGACGTCCCTGCCGGTGCGGAGCCCACCGTCGCACTGCACCGTGATTCGGTCGCGGAGTCCGTTGAGTACCAGAGTCTGCTGAGCGTCGGCGAGACCGATCTCCCACGGAGCGCCCGCGTGCTTGAGCGACGTCAACGGCGCCGCACCCGTGCCGCCGTCGTAACCCGAGATCAGGACGACGTCGGCGTGCGCTTTGCTCACACCCGTTGCCACGGTGCCCACTCCGACCGAGCTGACGAGTTTGACGTGGACGCGTGCATTCTCGTTGGCGTTCTTGAGATCGTGGATCAGCTGCGCCAGGTCCTCGATGGAGTAGATGTCGTGATGCGGGGGCGGCGAGATGAGACCGACACCCGGCGTCGAGTGACGGGTCTTGGCGACCCACGGATACACCTTGTAGCCGGGCAGTTGACCACCCTCACCAGGTTTCGCGCCCTGCGCCATCTTGATCTGAATGTCGCTGGCATTGACCAGATAGTCGCTCGTGACCCCGAAGCGGCCGCTCGCCACCTGCTTGACCGCGCTGCGACGAGACTTGTCGTACAACCGATCCGTGTCCTCGCCGCCCTCACCGGAATTGGAGCGACCGCCGAGGTTGTTCATGGCGACGGCCATGGTCTCGTGCGCTTCGGCAGAGATCGACCCGTAGCTCATCGCACCGGTGTTGAACCTGGTGACGATCGACTCGGCCGACTCGACCTCGTCCAGCGGAACAGGGGCGCGCAGGCCTTCCTTGAACTCGAACAAACCGCGGAGCGCACCACCTTCCCGCGCCAGCCGGTCCACCTCGCTGCTGTACTTCTGGAACACGTCGTAACGCCCGGTGCGGGTCGCGTGCTGAAGCAGGAAGACGGTTTCCGGAGTGAACAGATGCAGCTCGCCCTCGCGACGGAACTGATATTCACCACCGATGTCGAGACGACGGTGGACCCGGTCGGTGGGGTTCTCCGGGTAGGCGCGACGATGCCGCAGCTTGACTTCCTCGGCGAGAACGTCCAGGCCGACACCGCCGAGGGTGCTGACCGTCCCCTTGAAGTACTCGCGGACGACCTCCTTGTCGAGACCGACGGCCTCGAAGACCTGCGCACCGGTGTAGGAGCCGACCGTGGAGATGCCCATCTTCGACATCACCTTGAGCACGCCCTTGCCCAGTCCGTACAGGTAGTTGCGGACCGCGACCGTGGACTCGACACCGGTGAGTTCACCCTCAGCGACGAGATCCTCGATGGACTCCATCGCCAGATACGGATTGACCGCCGCTGCACCGAAACCGATCAGCAGGGCGAGGTGGTGGACCTCGCGTGCGTCACCGGACTCGACGACGAGAGCGACCTTGGTGCGTTCCTTGGTGCGCACCAGGTGATGGTGGACTGCAGCCGTGGCCAACAGCGACGGAATCGGCGCGTACGTGTGGTCGGAGTCCCGATCGGAGATGATGAGCGTTCGGTATCCGGCGGCGATCGCATCACTGGCACGACGACGCAGATCCTCGAGGGCTTCGGCGAGCCCCTCGCCGCCGCGCTCGACCTCGTACAGTGCCCGCAGCACAGTGGCCGACAAGCCAGGGTGATCGCCGTCGAAGTTAGTGTGAATGATCTTGTTCAGTTCGTCGTTGTCCAACACCGGCCACGGCAGAACGATCTGACGGCACGACGCAGCGGACGGTTCGAGCAAGTTCTGCTCCGGGCCCATCACTCGCGTCAGCGACGTGACGATCTCCTCGCGAATGGAATCGAGCGGCGGGTTGGTGACCTGGGCGAACAGTTCGATGAAGTAGTCGTACAGCTGCTTCGACCGCTGCGAGAGCACAGCGGGTGGCGTGTCGGTTCCCATCGATCCCAACGGCTCACCGCCCGACGCGGCCATCGGCGTCAGCACGACGCGCAGGTCTTCCTCGGTGTACCCGAACGCAACCTGCCGACGAACCACCGAGTCGTGGTTGTACTGGATGTGCGCACGATCGGGCAGGCTCTTGATCTCGAGCAGGCCTGCATGCAGCCATTCCTGATAGGGGTGCTCCGACGCGAGCTGCAGTTTGATCTCCTCGTCGGGAACGAGACGGCCTGCCTCCGTGTCGATCAGGAACATCTTGCCGGGCTCGAGCCGTCCCTTGGCCACCACCTCGGACTGCGGCACGTCCAGCACACCGGCCTCACTGGCGAGAATGACCCGACCGTCCTCGGTCTGCCACCACCTGCCCGGACGAAGACCGTTCCGGTCCAGCACGGCCCCGACGTACGCACCATCGGTGAACGTGACGCAGGCGGGACCGTCCCACGCCTCCATGACCGACGCATGGAACTGGTAGAACGCCCGCACCGCCGGATCCATGGTGCGGTGGTTCTCCCACGGCTCGGGGACCATCATCATGACCACGTGCGGCACGCTGCGCCCGCCGAGATGCAGAAGTTCGAGGACCTCGTCGAGAGACACCGAATCCGAACCGTCCGGATTGCAGATCGGGTACAGACGCTCCAGATCACCGGGAATGAGACTCGACGCCAGCATCGCCTCACGGGCGCGCATACGGTTTCGGTTGCCCTTGACGGTGTTGATCTCACCGTTGTGCGCGACGTACCGATGCGGGTGCGCCAACGGCCACGACGGAAACGTATTGGTGGAGAATCGACTGTGCACAATGGCAATTGCGCTCATGCACAACGGGTCACGAAGATCCGGGAAGAACAGCGGCAACTGCATCGTCGTCAGCATGCCCTTGTAGACCATCGTCCGCGAGGACAGCGACGGGAAGAACAGCCCGGTGCCGGCAGCTTCGATCTCCGGTGTCACCCGCTCGGCCCGCTTCCTCAAGCCGTAGACCAAACGATCCAGTACCACGCCCGACGGCCTGACGCCGTTCACCTCGGGAGCCGTCACGAACAGATACGTCATGTGCGGCATACAGCCCAGTGCCGTCACACCGATATCGGCCTTGTCCGGATCGACCTCGACCTCGCTCCACCCGAGAATTGACAGACCCTCCTCGGCGGCAATCGCTTCGACCCGAGCCACGGCGGCAGCCCGCTCACGTACTCCTTGCGGCAGAAAGCACATACCGGCGGCAAACGTGTTCGCGCCGTCGGCGGCGGCGTCGGGCAACGGGAAGTCCGCGAGGGAGGCCAACAGTTCGACCGGAAGCTGAATCAGAATGCCTGCGCCGTCACCACTGTTCGGCTCGGCGCCCGCAGCACCCCGATGCTCCAGATTCTCCAGGGCGAGAACGCCGTCGGCGACGATGCTGTGAGAGCGGCGACCCGCGATGTCCGCGATCATCGCGACGCCGCAGGAATCCTTTTCGCGAGACGGGTCGTACAGCCCCTGCTCCGCCGGCAACTGTGAGAACAGCAAATCCGCCACCTCCCTCTCGGCCAGGGAGGCACCGCAGAGCGAACGGCACTCGAAACATCACGGCGCCGTCTCGTTCTCCTCGGCAACTCCGCTAGCGATCAGCTCCGACACGATTCTAGGCTCGTGGGAGCTCTTGTTTCACTGAACGGGTCTACCGGGACAACTCTGGCCCGCGAAGGAATTCGGCCGTCTCAGCACCGAATGACTGGAGCTTACCGTAGCTCTTGACAAACACCGAAACCACCAGACCGGCTTACCTCCACCGGCAGGCAGCCACCAGCGAACGATGCCGGCGGATTCAGTCCCGCAGCGGGCGTCCGTTTTGATCGCGCACGTTCCCGGTGAGCATCATGATCCCGTCGATCAACGGCCAGATTCCGCCGATACCGCACGTCAACCACGTCACCGCAATCTGTGCAACGGCCATCCCTGGCTGATTCAGGTAGAACCGTCCGGCACCGAACGGACCGAGGAGTATTCCGAGCACCCCGCCGGTCACCTTCGACTTGTCGGACAACGGCTCGCCCGTCACCGGATGACGGCCGTAGGGAGCGACGGGATCCACACCGTACGGTCCCACGGCATACGCGGGTGGCACGGGATACCCGGGCGGCGGACCGTAGCCATCCGGAGCACCGTAGCCCGGTTGCGGACCGTAACCCTGTGGACCGAAACCCTGCGGAGCACCGAAACCCTGCGGAGCACCGAAACCCTGCTGGGGACCGTAGCCCTGGGATCCGCCATAGCCCTGCTGCGGACCGTAACCCTGTCCGTCGTACGGGCCCGGTTGCGGATAGTTCGGATCCGGCGGGCCGTACACGGGGCCGCCCGGTGCGCCGAATGCAGTCGTCGGTGAATCCGCTTGGTAAGGCGGGTAACCCTGAGAATCAGGGGCGTGAGCGGCCGTCGGATCACCGGCCGCGGACGCGCGCTTGCCCAGATCGACCGTCGGCTGCGGTGTGGTGTCCGGAGTGCTGGGCGGCGGGTAGCTGGGACTTTCACCCCAACCCGGACCGTTCCCGACCCCGGAGTGGACGTCCCAGCCTGGGCCGGACCCGGAACCGGAGCCGACGGCTCCCGTCACCGGGCCTGCCTCCGAGGTGGCAGGCGGCTCGGACAGCGACGCCTCGGCGGTTGCGTCGTAGTCGAACGACGAGGCGAACTCGGGCCGCGACTCGGTGCCGTCGGATGCGCTACCGGAACCGGATTCCTGATTCTTGTCGGACTCGCTCACCGGTCACTCCTTGTTCGAGGTGGACTGCGCATCGGTCCCCGGCGCCGCGTTGTCGCCGGACGGAACCTCGGCAGCATCGTCGCCGTCGGATGGTTCGTCCCCGGACCCGTCCTCGCCTTCGGACCTGTCGCCGGCCGCGAACCGGTCGTCGTCGAACCTGTCGTCGTCGGACCGGAGCGATGCCGGGTCCTCGCGGCCCTTGGTGGCGAGGACGAAGTACAGCACGGCAACCACGAACACGATGGCCGACGTGAAGCTGTTGATGCGGATGCCTGCGATGTGGGTGGCGTAGTCGTCGCGCATGAGCTCGACCCAGAACCGACCTGCGCAGTACCCCGCAACATAGAGTGCGAACAGACGACCGTGGCCGATCGAGAACCTGCGGTCCACGACGACCAACAGCGCCACGACGGCGAGACTCCACAGCAGTTCGTACAGGAACGTCGGATGGACGATCTTCTCCACGACGCCCGTCGACACTCCGGTGAGTTGATCGATGCGGCCCGAGTCGTTCACGCGCTCGTAGATCTCGAGTCCCCACGGCACCGTCGTGTCACGGCCGTACAGTTCCTGGTTGAAATAGTTACCGATGCGGCCGATGGCCTGAGCCAGCAGAATCGGAGGACCCACGGCGTCGCCGAACGCGGGCAACGGAATTCCTCGTCGCCTGCACGCGATCCAGGCGCCGACACCACCGAGAAGCACCGCGCCCCAGATTCCGAGGCCGCCCTCCCACACCTTGAGTGCCCGCACGGGATCGCCACCTGGACCGAAGTACGTGCTCCAGTCGGTCGCCACGTGATAGAGCCGCCCGCCCAGCAGACCGAACGGGACCGCCCACACGGCGACGTCGAGAACCGTGCCCTTCGTGCCTCCACGAGCAACCCACCGCCGATCGCCCCACACGATGGCAACGACGATCCCGACGATGATGAACAGTGCGTACGCACGCAGAGCCAGAGGCCCGACGTACCAGACTCCCTGAGGAGGACTGGGAATGTACGCGAGTACTGCGGACGACGCGGAGCTGCCGGACATCACGACGCCACGTTAGCGGATCGGACGCCTTCGGCGAGTTCCGACGTGAGCTCGGCGACCGCATTTAGGCCGCGGTCCACGGCACTGACGAGCGCTGATCCGACGATGACCGCGTCGGCGAACTGCGCGATCTCGGCAGCTTGCGCACCCGACCGGACACCGAGGCCGACGCCCACCGGAATGTCCGAGTGGCGACGAATACGGGCCGTCAGTTCGGGCGCCGCCGAGGACACGGCATCGCGGGCGCCGGTGACACCCATCGTCGACGCGGCGTAGACGAACCCGCGGCTCGCCGCGACCGTGCTGGCGATACGCTCCTCCGTCGACGACGGCGCGACGAGGAAGATGCGGTCGAGGTCATGTCTGTCCGACGCTTCGATCCACTCCCCTGCCTCGTCGGGGATGAGATCGGGCGTGATGATGCCGAGCCCTCCTGCGGCCGCGAGATCACGAGCGAACGCGTCGATCCCGTAGCGCATGACCAAGTTCCAGTACGTCATCACCACGGCCTTGCCACCCGCCGCGGAAACCTTTTCCACGACGGTGAACACGTCGCGCACCCGTGCACCCGCGCGCAGCGCCGTGTCGGCTGCGGCCTGGATCGTCGGTCCGTCCATCACCGGATCCGAGTACGGGATTCCGACCTCGACGATGTCACAGCCGGCCGAGACCATCGTCTCGAAGACCTCGATCGACTTGGGAACCGTCGGGAATCCTGCAGGCAGATACCCGACGAGGGCAGCACGATTCTCCGATCGGCACTGCGCAAACGTGTCCGCGAGCCTCGAACGTCGTTCGGTCATGCTTTCTCGCCCTTCTCGCCGTCTACTTCTGCATCCCCGTCACCGTCGACGAGGCCGAACCACTCCGCCGCGGTGTCGACATCCTTGTCGCCCCGACCGGACAGGTTGACCAGGACGATGGCGCCCTCGCCGAGTTCCTTGCCCAGCTTCAACGCTCCGGCCACCGCGTGCGCGGACTCGATGGCAGGGATGATTCCTTCGGTACGACTCAGGAGCCGGAACGCATTCATCGCCTCGGTATCGGTGATGCCGCGGTACTCGGCACGGCCGATGTCGTTGAGGTACGAATGCTCCGGACCGACACCCGGATAGTCCAGACCGGCCGAGATGGAGTGCGACTCGATGGTCTGGCCGTCCTCGTCCTGCAACAGGTACGAGTAGGTGCCGTGCAACGTGCCGGGCGAACCACCACTGATCGTTGCGGCGTGCCTGCCCGTCTCCACACCGTCGCCCGCCGCTTCGAATCCGATCAGCCGCACCGACGGATCGTCGATGAAGGCATGGAAGATGCCGATGGCGTTCGATCCGCCACCGACGCAGGCCGCGATGGCGTCGGGCAGCCGCCCGGTGGACGCTTGAACCTGCTGCCGCGCTTCGAGTCCGATGATGCGCTGGAAATCGCGCACCATCGCCGGGAAGGGATGCGGTCCGGCGACGGTGCCGAAGCAGTAGTACGTGTTGTCCGCGTGGGCAACCCAGTCCCGCAGCGCCTCGTTGATCGCGTCCTTCAGCGTGCGAGACCCTGACTTGACCGCGACGACCGAGGATCCGAGCAACCGCATGCGGGCGACGTTCAGCGCCTGACGCTCGGTGTCGACCTCGCCCATGTACACGACGCATTCGAGACCGAGCAGAGCGCACGCGGTTGCCGTTGCGACACCGTGTTGTCCCGCACCGGTTTCCGCGATGACCCGCGTCTTACCCATGCGCTTGGCCAGGAGAACCTGACCGAGCACATTGTTGATCTTGTGAGATCCGGTGTGGTTGAGGTCCTCTCGCTTGAGGAGGATGCGTGCGCCGCCTGCGTGCTCGGACAGACGGGTCGCCTCGAAGACAGGTGACGGACGCCCCGTGTAATCACGCTGGAGTCGATCGAGCTCGCCGAGAAACTCGTTGTCCGAGCGAACCTTGTCGTACTCGGCCGTGACCTCTTCGATGACACCCATGAGCGCCTCGGGCACGAACCGGCCACCATAGACGCCGAAGTGCCCACCTACGTCGGGATCGTGTTGGCTACGGTCGGTCAGCCCCAGACTGCTCTGAGGTAGATCGCCGCCCTTGAAACCGGGGTTCGTCTGCGCGCTGCTCACCCGAACAGTCTGCCCCAGCGGTCGACAGCAGCGACCATCGGGGCAGGATCGATCGGAAGCCGGACGGGCCTGTCAGCGAGCGGGGCGAGGGCAGGACGGGTGTGTGCCCGCGGTGACGAGATCCGACACGGCCGTACGGGGATCGCCGCTGGTGACCAGACCTTCTCCGACCAGAACGGCGTCCGCTCCTGCGCCTGCATAGGCCAGAAGGTCAGCAGTTCCACGCACTCCGGACTCCGCGACACGGATTACCTCACTGGGCAGCCCAGGAGCGATGCGACCGAAGCTGTCACGGTCGATTTCCAGCGTCTTCAAGTTGCGGGCGTTGATCCCGATCACGCGGGCACCCGCCTCGAGCGCTCTGTCGGCTTCGGCTTCGGTGTGAACCTCGACGAGCGCGGTCATTCCAAGCGACTCCGTGCGATCGAGCAACGACACGAGTGCGTCCTGCTCCAGCGCCGCGACGATCAGCAGAATTACGTCGGCACCGTGCGCCCGCGCCTCGTGAATCTGGTACGGACCGACGATGAAGTCCTTGCGCAACACCGGGATACTCACGGCCTTGCGTACTGCGTCCAAGTCCGCGAGCGAACCGTGGAACCGTCGTTCCTCCGTGAGCACGCTGATGATGCGTGCTCCACCCTGCTCGTAGGCCTGGGCGAGTGTGGCGGGATCACCGATCTCGGCAAGCGCGCCCTTCGACGGACTTGCCCGCTTGACCTCGGCGATGACACCGATTCCGTCCTCGTGCAGCGCCGCCGTCGCGTTCAGCGGTGCGGATGCTTTCGCCGCTGCCGCCTTCACCGTCGCGAAGTCGACTACCGACTCCCGGGCAGCGACATCGGCTCGCACACCGTCCAGAATCGAATCGAGAACAGTCATGGTGACCCGAGTCCTTTCCCATCGATGACCTGATGTGAGAAAACTCATTTCAGGCCTGCCCTAGCGTAGTCGGCAGCTTCAGTCTTCTTTTCTCCGGGTGCCCGACGGGTCAGTGGGGTCCTCACCGGCGTCGAGTGCGTCCCACAGCATTCGTTCCGTCAAGTCCTCCCCCTCGTCGTTCGAAGCGGCCCGGTCCGTGGCCGACGATGCTGCCGCTGATGCTCGTCGTGCCACTTCCTCACGACGCGCAGCGGGTGCGTCGTATTTCGAAGACAGTACCTTCCGTGCGGTCGGTTTCCTAAGCAGCATGACCGCGGCGAGCGCTGCGCACAGTGCGCCCACCAGTGCGACGACCGCGGGCAACGTGAACGCCTCCGCGCCGACCACGTCCGCACGCCCAGGGAGTTCGGCCAGATCCGCAGCCCTCGCCTCCGATACGTCCGAGACCAGAGCTTGCACTGCGGGAACCCCTGCCCCGACCGCCACGAGCCCCACGAGAACCGCGAGAACCCGAGAAGCCCACCCGCGCACCGCGAACGACGCGGCAACCGCCGCCACCAACGCCAGAGCCAACGGAGTCGATGCCGCTGCCCACGTGCTTCCGAGAAGATCCGTCGCCCGGTTCTCCCCGAGCCCGTCGGACGAGATCACGTGAACCCACGTCATCCGGGAACTCCCCCACAGGCACAGCGCCCCGATCAGCATCGCGACGACGGGGATCGCCGCGGCTCTCGATTTCGCCGGTCGCCCGGTGCCCGACGCCGGAGCTGCGGTCACTTCTCGTTCCCTCCCGCCGCATCGTTGCCGACGGCTCGGAGGGATTCGGCCGCGGCAACGGCGCCCAGAACCGCCATCGCCTTGTTCCGTGCCTCGGTGTCCTCGTACTCTGCGACCGAGTCGGCGACCACACCCGCTCCGGCCTGTACATAGGCCGTGCCGTCTTTCATCAGAGCCGTGCGAATCGCGATCGCAGTGTCGGCGTCACCGGAAAAGTCCAGGTATCCGACGATCCCGCCGTACACACCACGCCGCGTCGGTTCGAGTTCGTCGATCAACTCCATCGCGCGCACCTTCGGCGCACCGGACAGCGTTCCTGCCGGGAAGCACGCCTTGACTGCATCGAGTGCCTGCTTGTCTTCGGCCAGATGTCCCGAGACGACGGACACCAAATGCATGACGTGGCTGTATCGCTCGATGTGGCGATAGTCGTGCACCCGCACGGTGCCCGGCGTGCACACGCGCCCCAAGTCGTTGCGACCGAGATCGACCAGCATCAGGTGCTCGGCGTTCTCCTTCTCGTCCGCCAGGAGGTCCTTCTCGAGGAGGATGTCCTCCTCCTCGGACTCGCCTCGCCACCTCGTACCGGCGATCGGGTGAGTCGTGGCGACACCGTCGACGACGGTCACGAGAGCTTCGGGGCTGGATCCGACGATCGAGAACGCGGTCTCGCCGTCCTCGCCCGGCACGTGCAGCAGGTACATGTACGGGCTGGGATTCGACGCTCGAAGCATGCGATACACGTCGAGCGGCGTGGCGTCGGTGTCCATTTCGAATCGCTGCGACAGCACCACCTGGAAGGCTTCGCCCGCCTCGATTTCCTTCACGAGCCTGTCGACGTCCCGTCCGAATCCTTCGGACGTGCGCTGACGGCGGTAGTCCGGCTTGGGTCGGCTCACCGTCGACACGGTCGAGGGTGCGGGCGCCGCGAGATCCGCGCACATTCGGTCCAGTCTGCGAACTGCGTCGTCGTACGCCTCGTCGACACGATCGTCCGTGCCGTCCCAGTTCACCGCGTTGGCGATGAGAGTGATCGCGCCTTCGTGGTGATCGACGGCCGCGAGATCGGTTGCCAGCAGCATCACCATCTCCGGCACCTGCAGGTCGTCCTGAGCGTGCTCCGGCAGCTTCTCGATACGCCGAACAGCGTCGTACCCCATGTAGCCGACCATGCCGCCCGTCAACGGCGGCAGATCGGGAAGCCGTTCCGAGCGCAGTAGTTCGAGCGTCCTTCCCAGAACGTCCAGCGGGTTGCCGCCGGTCGGGACGCCCGCGGGGACGTTGCCGCGCCATACCGCCTCACCGTCGGCCGTCGTCAACGCTGCAGGTGTTCCTGCACCGATGAACGACCACCGTGACCAGGACCGGCCGTTCTCGGCGGACTCGAACAGAAACGTGCCCGGCCGGTCGCCACCGAGCTTGCGGTAGGCGGACAGTGGGGTCTCCGAGTCCGCGAGAACCTTGCGCACCACCGGCACCACTCGGTGCTCGGCTGCGAGCGCCCGAAAGACCTCGCGACTGGTTGTCGATTCCGCATCCGGATCGGAGTGGACGCCGGGCAGGGTGGTGGTCTCGCCATGCATGCGTACATCCTCCCAGGTGCCCGACAGAAGGTGTGGTGCGCGGTGGTCTTCGAACTTACCGAGCGGTAGCGTCGCAGGAATGAAACCAGGAGATCGTGTAGAGAACTTCACGTTGCCGGACCAGAGCGGAACCCCGCAATCGCTCGACACTCTGCTGCAGAACGGGCCCGTGGTGCTGTTCTTCTACCCCGGCGCACTCACACCGGGCTGCACCGTCGAAGCCTGCCACTTCCGCGACCTCGCCGCCGAGTTCGCCGAGGCCGGTGCCACTCGCGTGGGAATCAGCACCGATGCAGTTTCCAAGCAGGCCGAGTTCGCCGACGTGAAGTCCTTCGACTATCCGCTGCTGTCGGACGAGTCCGGCGCCGTCGCCACACAGTTCGGAGTGCGACGCGGCCTGCTCGGCAAGCTGTCCCCGGTCAAGCGGGCAACGTTCGTCATCGACACGGACCGGACCGTTCTCGACGTCTTCACCAGCGAATTCAGGTTCGAGGCGCACGCCGACCACGCGCTGGAGTTCGTTCGGAACCGCTCGAAGGCATAGCCACCGCACGGGGCGATAACGTGAACCTTCAATCGAGTGAAACACTGTGTTGACTACAACCAACTGTTCGCTCGAAAGAAGGGTTGCCCCGCGATGGCCGAGTCGGTAGACCACTCCGAACCACGCTGGCTCACCGACAGCCAACAAGAGGCCTGGCGCTCCGTAGTCGCGATCATCACCCGACTCCCCGCGGCTCTGGACACGCAGCTCCAGCGCGACTCCTCGCTGACACACTTCGACTACTTCGTGTTGTCCGTGCTGTCCGAGGACCCGAACCGGCGAATCCAGCTGCGCGACCTCGCCAAATTCGCCAACGCATCGTTGTCGAGGTTGTCCCACGTGGTGACCAAGCTCGAGAAGATCGGCTGGGTACGCCGCGAGAGCATCGAAGGCTCACGTGGCAGCTACGCCGTCCTCACGGACGCAGGAATGGACAAAGTCGTCGAATCGGCACCAGGCCACGTCGCCACCGTCCAAGCCCTGCTGTTCGAAGGACTCGACGACGACCAGGTCACCGCACTCGGCCGACTCAGCTCCACCATCCTCACCCAACTCGACAAGGGCATTGCCGAAGGCACAGGCAAAGCCTGACTGCACTAGCTCAACAGCACGTCGGCATCGAAGCAGGTGTGGTCACCGGTGTGACAGGCGCCGCCTTCTTGATCGACGACGAGGAGAACGGTGTCTCCGTCGCAGTCGAGTCGAACCTCGTGGACGTACTGGGTGTGGCCGGACGTCTCGCCCTTCACCCAGTACTCCTGCCGCGAACGCGAATAGTAGGTTCCCTTGCGCGTTTCCAGCGTCCGAGCCAGGGCTTCGTCGTCCATCCAGGCGACCATCAGAACGTCACCGGACGACTTCTCCTGAGCTACGGCGCTGACGAGACCCGCCTCGTTGCGTTTGAGGCGTGCCGCGATAGCGGGGTCGAGACTCATGACAACCGTTATACCTCTCGAATCGACAGCGACACCCTCGGTACGACCGAGGGGCGCATCACCTGACGACGATGCCGTCGCTGCGCATTGCGTCCTTGACCTGGGAGATCGTGAGATCCCCGAAGTGGAAGACGCTGGCCGCGAGGACTGCGTCCGCGCCTGCCCTCACCGCCGGCGGGAAATGCTCGACCAGTCCTGCTCCGCCGCTGGCGATCACCGGCACGTGCACGGCTCGACGAACCTCTGCGATCATCGGCAGATCGAAACCCGCCTTGGTTCCGTCCGCGTCCATCGAGTTCAGCAGAATTTCGCCGACACCCAGTTCGGCACCACGAACCGCCCACTCGACAGCATCGATGCCCGTACCGCGCTTTCCACCGTGCGTCGTCACTTCCCAACCCGACGGTGTGTCCTGCCCGCCGGTCGGCACGGTCCTCGCGTCCACCGACAGCACGATGCACTGTGATCCGAACCGTTCGCTCAGTTCGCGGAGAAGCTCCGGGCGCGCGATGGCGGCGGTGTTCACGCTCACCTTGTCCGCGCCTGCACGCAGCAGCCTGTCGACGTCCGCGACGGTGCGCACTCCCCCGCCGACGGTCAGCGGAATGAACACCTGCTCAGCAGTTCGGCTGACGACGTCGAGCATCGTTGCGCGGTCCGAAGTGGACGCGGTGACGTCCAGGAACGTCAATTCGTCGGCACCTTGGGCGTCGTAGGCCGCCGCGAGTTCCACGGGATCGCCTGCGTCCCGCAGGTTCTCGAAGTTCACGCCTTTCACGACGCGGCCTGCGTCGACATCGAGGCACGGGATGACACGTACGGCGACGCTCATCGCACTCGTCCTTCCAGGAAATCGGCGGGATCACCGAGGTCGGTGATGACCTTCAGCAGTTCGTCGTGTGCTCCGGGAGAGGCAGCGAGCACCGACGTCGAATCGACGGTCCACGGCTCACCCGCCAGGTCGGTGACCACGCCGCCTGCTGCCTGCACCAGCAGCGCGCCCGCCGCGTTGTCCCACGCACGGTGACCGAACACGACGCATCCGCCGAGCACTCCGCTCGCCGTGTAGGCGAGGTCGACGCCGGTGGCACCGTGCATACGCAAGCGGGAGGACACCTTCGACAGCTCTTCGAGGATTCGCACCCGGTACAGGCCTGGCGTGCGGCCTCGGCTGGCGATGTTGAACGCACCGAACCCGATCATCGAATCCGACAGTGCGCGACTGCCCAGTCTCGGCAATGCCTCACCGTTCAGGTGCACCTGCCCACCGGCTGCCGCCGTGAACCGGTGCCCGACGAGCGGGAGCCAGGTCAACCCGAGCACCGGCACGCCGTCGTGCAGCAACGCCAACAACGTTCCGGCCGAGGGCAATCCGGCCGAGTAGTTGAACGTCCCGTCGATGGGGTCGAGGACCCACACCGTGCCCGTACTCAGATCCGGCCCGCCGAACTCTTCACCGTGAACCGCAATCCCGGTGTGCTCGACCAGTTCTGCGGACAACCGCTTCTCCAGTTCGAGATCGACCGCGGTCGCGAAGTCGTCCGGCCCCTTCTGCACCGCGCTCGGAGCACCGACGCCCGCGACGAAGCGGTCGTGGGTACCGTCGAGCAATCGACCGGCGATCTCCAGCAACCGTTGCGGGTCCTCGGGCAGGCTCATCGATGAAATGTCTCTCGTCTTCCGGTACTAGCGGGACACGGCCGCGAGGGCGTCGGGCAATGTGAATCGGCCCGCGTACAGCGCTTTACCGACGATCGAGCCTTCGACTCCCTCGGGTACCAGCGACGCGATCGCGCGGAGGTCCTCGATCGTGGAGACGCCTCCGGACGCGATGACCGGCTTGTCGGTCTTCTCGCACATCTGGCGAAGCAGGTCGAGATTCGGTCCGGTGAGTGTGCCGTCCTTCGTCACGTCGGTGACGACGTACCGGGAGCAACCGTCGCGCTCGAGCCGCTCGAGAACCTCCCACAGATCACCGCCGTCGCTGACCCACCCGCGGCCACGCAGACGGTTCTGCCCCTCGACGATCAGCACGTCCAGCCCGACGGCGACCCTGTCGCCGAACTCGCCGATCGCCCGCGAGCACCACTCCGGGTCCTCCAACGCAGCGGTTCCGAGATTGACACGCGCACAACCCGTCGCGAGCGCCGCACGAAGCGACTCGTCGTCGCGAATTCCGCCGGACAGTTCCACCTTCACGTCGAGTTCGCCGACGACCTCGGCCAGCAACTCACGGTTGGATCCACGACCGAACGCGGCGTCGAGGTCCACGAGATGGACCCATTCGGCACCGTCGTTCTGCCATGCGAGGGCGGCGTCACGAGGCGATCCGTACTTGGTTTCGCTCCCCGCCTCTCCCTGAACGAGACGGACAGCTTCGCCGCCTGCGACATCGACAGCAGGCAATAAGACCAGGCTCACGTGCGATTATGCTACTGCCATCGACGACGCCGTCAGCGCTCAGGGTCTCCGCTGCCGTCCTCGACCGAACCCTCTGCGCCCAGACCGCGGCGAGTCATGCGTGTGGACACCACACCCATCGCGGTGATCGCCGCAGCGATTCCGATGGCAACGATCAAGAGCCCGACTCCTGGCCCCGGTCGCACGACGGCGACGATCGCGGTGGTGACGACGAGAACCAGCGTCGCGCTCCCGAGGGAGGCGACGGCCAGACGCCCGAACGAGAACTCCCGGTCGCTCACCTAGGCCGTGCTCACAGCGAGTCGATCCAGTTCTTCAGCAGCGCGGCCCCCGCGTCACCGGACTTCTCCGGATGGAACTGCGTAGCGGACAACGGACCGTTCTCGACGGCGGCGAGGAAATCACCGCCGTGATCGGCCCACGTCAGCAGAGGTGCGGCAATGGTGTCGCCGACGTCCATCTCCCACTTCTGGGTTGCGTACGAGTGCACGAAGTAGAACCGCGTATCGGCGTCGATACCGTCGAACAGAACGCTCTTCTCCGGTGCTCGGACGGTGTTCCAGCCCATGTGCGGCAGCACGTCCGCCTGCAGTCGTTCGACGGTCCCCGGCCACTCACCGCAACCAGCGGCCGACGTTCCGAATTCCACGCCACGGTCGAACATGATCTGCATTCCGACGCAGATGCCGAGGACCGGTCGACCACCGGCAAGACGTTGCCCGATGATCCGGTCTCCCTTGACTCCCAGGAGGCCCTCCATGCACGCAGCGAACGCGCCGACACCGGGCACCACCAACCCGTCGGCCGCGAGCGCGATCTTGGGATCGGCGGTGACAGTGACGTCTGCGCCCACCCGGTCGAGGGCCCTTTTCGCGGAATGCAGATTGCCCGAGCCGTAATCGAGCAGCGCGACAGACTTCATGCCGCCAGTCTATCCAGGCCTCCGCCACGAGTAGACCGCGACCACCGCGGCCATCACGAGCGCCACCGACGCCGCCGTCGCGAATCCTGTGGCGTAGCCGACCGTCCCGACGATCACCCCGAGGGCCATGGCGCCTGCCCCGGTCCCCGCGTCGAACCCGATGTTCCAGGCGGCACTGGCCTGGCTGAATCTGTCCGGGCCGGCCGCACGGAACGTCATCACCAGGCTGTCGTTCTGGGTCGCTCCGTACCCGAGGCCGAACAGTACGGCCGCGGCGACGAACACAGCCGCGGGGTTGCGTTGTGCGACGGCGACAGCGAACAACGATCCCCCACTGAACACCAGCAGCAGCGCTGGTGCGAGAGAGCGCCCGATGCCGAGACGATCCGCCACTGCGCCCGCGCCGTAGCGTCCGATCAGCATCGAACCGCTGATCACGGCGAGGGAGACACCGATCATCGACTCCCGGCCGGGCTCGGCGATCGGCAGCAGACTGGACAACCCACCGAACGACGCAGATGCCGCCGCGACGGCGAGACACGGAATCACCAGCGCGCGTGCGGACGATCGTCCGTCGGACTTGTCCCGACGCGGCGGAGCCATCGGCCGTACCGGCGGCAGAAAAACGGTCGCGAACAGCCCGCTCACCGAGACCAGCGCCCCGACGACGAACACTGCCGTCGGGGACACGGAGAACAGCACGAGGCCGAGCGGCAGCGTCACCATCTGCGACAGCGCCACCGCGATGCCCTGTGCTCCAGTGGCCCGCCCCAGCAGAGCGGGCGGGGCCAACTCCGCCACCAATGCCGCACCGGCGACGGTCAACAGCCCGAAACCCACTCCGCGTACAGCGGATACAGCCAGCGCGGGCACCACAGCGGCCGACGCCACCAGGACGAGCGCAGGCACTCCGAGGAGGGTGCATCCCGCCGCGAGCACCGGCCGGTGACCGAAGCGAACTAGTAGCCGGGGAACGAAGAGCTGGGTGAGAACCGTCGTTGTCATGAACAAGGCCGTGGTTGCCCCGGCCACGGCCGCGGATCCGCCTCCGACCGACACTGCCAACGGAACGACGGGCAGGAGCAGTCCCCACCCACCGAACGCAGCCGCCCCCATGACCATCGCCGCGGGCAGCCCCTCGATCTTCAGGAGCCGAGAAGTCAAGCCGACGTCACAGACTGCCCTTGGTGGACGGAATTCCGGTGACCCGCGGGTCGTACTCGACCGCCTGCCGAAGTGCCCGGGCAACGGCCTTGAACTCGGCCTCGGTGATGTGATGCTGATCGCGTCCGTACAGGACCCGCACGTGCAGAGCGATTCTCGCGTTCATCGCCAGAGACTCGAACACATGGCGGTTGATGACCGCGTGATACGGCACGCCCGGATAGCCACCGATGACCGAATGCACCATGTAGTCCGGCTCGCCGGTGTGCACGCAGTAAGGCCGGCCGGACACGTCGACCGACGCGTGGACCTGAGTCTCGTCCATCGGGATGAAGGCGTCACCGAAGCGAGTGATGCCGGACTTGTCCCCCAGTGCCTGACCGAGAGCTTGACCCAACACGATCGCGGTGTCCTCGACGGTGTGATGAGCATCGATCTCCACGTCACCTTTGGCGTGCACCGTCAGATCGAATCGGCCGTGCGTGCCGAGCGCGGTCAACATGTGGTCGTAGAACGGCACACCGGTGGAGATGTCCACGATGCCCGTGCCGTCGAGGTCGATCTCGACGGTGATGTCCGATTCCTTCGTCGTGCGCTCGATGCGCGCGATCCTCGGTGCTCGCTCTGCTGCGGTCATCGGTGTGCCTCTGCTCGGTCGGTGTTGTCCAGTTGTTCGTGCGCGAGAGCCGCGCTGACGTCGAGGAATCGATCGTTCTCGGCGTCGAGGCCGATCGTGGTACGTAGGTACCCGGCGATGCCGACGTCGCGAATCAACACTCCGTCGTCGAGATACCGCTTCCACGTCGCGCCCGCGTCGGAGAACCGGCCGAACAGAACGAAGTTCGCGTCGCTGGGAACGACGTCGAACCCGAGCTCGGTCAGCCGTGCCATCACCCGATCCCGCTCGGCGGACAACTGCGCCACACTCGCAAGGGTTTCCGGTGCATGCCGCAGCGCCGCCAGCGCGGCGGCCTGCGTGACGACCGACAAGTGGTACGGCAAGCGCACCAGGAACATCGCGTCGACGATGGCGGGTGCGGCTACGAGGTAACCGAGCCGCCCACCGGCGAATGCGAAGGCCTTGCTCATCGTTCGGCTCACGACGAGCTTGGACGGATACTCGTCGATCAGACCGATTCCGCTGGGCTGTGCGGAAAATTCCGCGTACGCCTCGTCGAGAATCACGATTCCGCGTGCCGCGTCGAGAATCCGACGCAGGTCCGCGGACGCGATACTGTGCCCGGTCGGGTTGTTGGGGCTGGTCACGAACACGACGTCCGGATCACGCTGGGCGATGGCGTCGACGGCACGATCGATGTCGAGCGAGAAGTCCTCGCTCCTGTTCATCTCGAGCCATTCCGTCTGGGTCCCGGACGAGATGATCGGATGCATGGAGTACGACGGCACGAACCCCAGCGATGTCCGGCCGGGTCCACCGAACGCCTGAAGAAGCTGCTGCAGAATCTCGTTGGAGCCGTTGGCGGCCCAGACGTTGCTGACGTCGACCTCGAAGCCGGTCCGACCGGTCAGGTAGGTGGCCAGTGCCGCGCGGAGTTCGACGGCATCGCGATCGGGATACCGATGCAGTTCGGCCGCGGCCACCCGGACGGACTCCGCGACGTCGTCGACGAGCGCCTGTGTCGGAGGGTGCGGATTCTCGTTCGTGTTGAGCTGCACCGGAACCGACAGTTGCGGCGCTCCGTATGCCGTCTTGCCTCGCAGGCTCTCCCGCAACGGCAACTCGTCCATCGAGACGCTCGATCCGACGACGCCGCTCACTTCGACAACCCTTCGAATCGCAACCGGACCGCCTCGCCGTGTGCCGGGAGATCCTCGGCGTTCGCGAGGGCGATCACGTGGCCTGCAACATCCTTCAATGCAGCCTCCGAGTAGTCGACGACGTGAATTCCGCGCAGGAACGTCTGCACGCTCAGACCCGACGAGTGACGCGCACAACCCGCGGTGGGCAGAACGTGATTGGACCCGGCGCAGTAGTCACCGAGACTGACCGGCGACCAGGCGCCGACGAACACTGCGCCTGCGCTGCGCACACGAGCGGCCACGGCCCGGCTGTCCGCTGTCTGGATCTCGAGGTGCTCGGCCGCGTACGTGTTCACCACGGCCAGCCCCTGATCGATGTCGTCGACGAGCACGATGCCGGATTGCTTACCGGACAGCGCCGTGGCGACGCGCTCTGCGTGCGTGGTGAACTCCAGCTGGGCGTCAAGCGCACGATCCACCGCATCGGCGAGTTCGGTGCTGGTGGTCACCAGCACGCTGGCCGCCATGACGTCGTGCTCGGCTTGGCTGATCATGTCCGCCGCGACGTGCACCGGATCGGCCGTGGAATCGGCCAGCACGGCGATTTCCGTGGGACCTGCCTCGGAATCGATGCCGATCAGAGAACGGCACAGGCGCTTGGCTGCCGTGACGTAGATGTTGCCGGGACCGGTGATCAGGTCGACCGGTTCCAGTGCGGTGCCGTCCACGTCCGTGCCGCCGTACGTGAGCAAGGCGATTCCCTGGCCGCCGCCCACTGCCCACACCTCTTCGACACCGAGTAGTTGCGCGGCAGCGAGGATCGTGGGGTGCGGTAACCCACCGAACTCTTTCTGCGGCGGGGACGCGACCACCAGCGAACCGACACCCGCGGTCTGAGCCGGAACGACGTTCATCACCACAGACGAGGGGTAGACCGCGTTTCCGCCGGGCACGTAGAGACCGACGCGCTCGACCGGGACCCACCGTTCGGTGACCGTTCCGCCTGGAACGACCTCGGTGACCGTGTCGGTGCGACGCTGATCCGCGTGCACGATCCGAGTGCGCTCGATGGCCACTTCCAGCGCTGCGCGAACCGCAGGGTCGAGCTCGGTCAGTGCCTTCTCCAGAGCCGCGGCGGGAACGCGCACACGCTCCGGACGAACACCGTCGAACTGTTCGGAGTACTCGAGCGCCGCCTCGACGCCGCGCTCCCGCACCGCCTCGACGACGGGACGAACCTGATGCAACACCGCATCGACATCCACTCCACCTCGTGGAAGCGCGCCGCGTAGTTCGGCGGTGGATGGAGTTCGGCCGCGTAGATCCACGCGGGCGAGCTCGATGCGGGCAGGCATAAGGACTCCTTGCGAAACGACGAGAAGTGACGGTTGTCGATCCTCAAGGATAGTGCCGGTGCCAATCGGTTATCCCCGCACGTCCTGCAGACGGTGACGAGGTGCTCGCGTCAGGTGTACTTGCGGGCAAGCTGTGCAAGCGTCGAACTGATGCCTTGCGCATTCTTCTGCGGCATCTTGAACACCTCGAGCAGCTTCGGAGCCTTCGCCGTGCTGTAGTCGAAGGACTCGGTCACGGCGGAACGACCCGGCTCGGTCTCCTCGAACTGCCAACGCCACGTGTGCCCCATCGGATGCTGCCACTCGATGACTTTCACGTCCGCATCGTCTCGAAAATCCGTGACGGTGCTGGTGATCCGATACGGAACTCCGAACTGCTTCATGCTTACGGAGAACTTGGCTCCGCGCGTCAGCCGGTTCGGCCCGCGGACCGTGTCCTTCACGGTGCCGGACCCGTCCAACTCGCCGTGCCGATGCGGATCCGCGACGAGAGCGAGCAACTCGGACGCAGGAGCATTCACGACGGTGCGACGAGCCACGACGCGGTCACCTTGATCGATCGTTTCGATGGAAGCCATACCGGTCCAGTACCCACGATCGCCCCAACCACTCCTGATGTTCAATAGTCCCATGAGCATGCATGTCTGGTTTGCGTTCCTCGGCGCGGCAGTGGTGATCAGCCTCTCGCCCGGCGCGGGCGCCATCGCCTCGATGTCCACCGGCCTCCGCTACGGACTGGGACGCGGTTACTGGAACATCGTCGGTCTGCAGATCGGGCTGCTGCTGCAGATCGGCATCGTCGCGGTCGGCCTCGGCGCCGTCCTCGCCGGGTCGGCGGTGGCGTTCTCGGCGATCAAGTGGTTCGGCGTCGCCTACCTCGTCTACCTCGGAATCCGGCAGTGGCGGGCAGGTCCGACCGACATCGACACCGCCCCCGGCGTCGCCGACCGGGGAGTCGCCATGCTCGGACGAGGCTTCCTCGTCAACGCCTCGAACCCCAAGGCAGTGGTGTTCATGCTGGCCGTTCTCCCACAATTCCTCGACCCGGCACATCCACTTCTGCCGCAGTACCTGATCATCGCTGCCACGATGGTTGCCGTGGACATGCTCGTGATGACCGGCTACACCTCACTCGCCTCGCGAGTGCTGAAGCTGATGCGCTCGCACCGTCAGCAGGTCGCTATGAACAGGACGTTCGCGGGCCTGTTCTTCGTCGCAGCCACGTTCCTGGCCACCATCCGCAGGGCAAACCCGATCTGAAGGCAGGAGTCAGCACCATGAGGAAGTATCAAGTGCTCATGAAATCGCCCGACGGCGACACCGTCACGGCGCTCGGGACCTTCGACACCCTTCTCGAAGCCAACACCTGGATTCGAGACGAAGGTCACCGCGACGAACACGAACTCGGCACCTACGACGTCGCCGTGGTCGGCGAGTGAGCCCCACCTGCACCTGCCTCAGCGGCGACCTGTTCGACGCCTGCTGCGGACCGTTTCTCGCAGGAACCACGCACGCACCCACCGCAGAACGACTGATGCGGTCGCGGTACACCGCATTCGCAGTCCGCGACCCCGAGTACCTGCTCCGAACGTGGCACCCGACGACCAGGCCCGACGAGCTCACCCTGGACGACGAGCAGCGCTGGTACCGGCTGGACATCGACGACACCAGCTCCGGTGGGCTGCTCGACTCCGACGGCGTCGTCGCGTTCAGTGCCTTCTACCGGCACCCCGACGGAAACGGAGTTCTACACGAGCGCAGCCGATTCGTTCGCGAACACGGACACTGGCTCTATCTCGACGGCGTCCTCAGCCCGTAATCAGGTCAGCGGAGCTTCCATACCTCTGGTCAGCGGAGCTTCTGTGCCTCTGGTCAGCGGAGCTTCTGTGCCTCTGGTCAGCGGAGCTTCTGCGGCCGATTGGAGGCCGCACGGCGCGCTTCTTCCTTCGCCTTGACGCGTTCGGCTTCGGCTCGCACTTCCTTCTGCAGCCGCTGTTCCTTCACGAGCCAGTCCGGCTTGTCGGCGAGCAACGTCTCGATCTGTTCCGACGTCAGCGCTTCGGTCACGCCCGACCTGCCGAGTCCCGCGATGGAAATCCCGAGCTTGCGCGCGATGACGTCCTTCGGGAACGGGCCGTGCTGCTGCAGGTCCGCCAACCACTGCGGCGGATTCTGCCTCAGTGCGTCGAGTTCGGAGCGGCTCACGGGAGTCGACTGAAACTCCTGCGGGGCCGCAGGAAGGTAGATGCCGAGCTTGTTCGCCGCGGTCAGGGGCTTCATGTTCTGCTGATTCTTCTCCGGGCTCACCCGCACAGCCTATCTTCCCCACGCAGTGCTCGATGCCACCGTCCGGGCTCTCGCCGGTTCTCGCATAGTGTTGACCACGTGAATTTCGACGTGCAGGTGCTCCGCTGGTACATCGCCGTGGCCGAGGAACTGCACTTCGCACGCGCGGCGAAGAAGCTGAACATCGCCAGGACGAAACTCAGCGCGGCTGTCATCGACATGGAAGCAGAACTCGGTTACCCACTGTTTCGTCCCGGCGTGAGCCCGACCCAGTTGTCCGCCGAAGGCCGGGAGTTTCTCGTGACCGCCCGGGCTCGCGTCGCCGAGGACGACACAAGACTCCGCGCCGAGGCCGCGCGCAAGGCCGCCGAAGTCGCCACCCTCACTGTCGGGTTCACCGAGGGCGTGACCCCGACGAAGTGGAGCCGGATCTGGGCCGAGCGATTCGAGGACATCACCCTCGAGCTGGTCCCCACCACAGTCGACACCCAGCTCGACTTGCTCAGAAGCGGTGCCGTCGACGCCGGCTTCGTTCGGCTGCCGGTCGATCGGAACGGGCTGAGTGTCGTTGCGCTGTACGAAGAAGTCCCCGTGGTCGTCGTGCCGAAGGATCACGCGGTAGCCGCGTTCGACCGGGTCGCGGTGACCGATCTCGCCGACGAGCACCTCCTGCAGTCACCCGAGGAGATACCGGAGTGGGCGGCAGTCGCCACCGAGATCGCCGACGGTACGGCCCTCCCGATCCCGGACATCGGGTCCAATTCGGAACTTGTCGAATACGTCGCTGCCGGTCTGGGTCTCGCCATCGTCCCTCAGTCCATCGCGCGGCTGCACGCTCGGAAGGATCTCGTGTATCGGCCGGTGGACGGGGTGGCCGGATCCACGGTCGCGCTCGCCTGGCCGAGCGACAAGAACACCGAGAACGTCGAGGAATTCTTCGGTATCGTCCGCGGCAGATCGGCGCGCAGCTCTCGAGGCAAGACAGCGGACCAGACCCGAAAGCCGAATCAGGTCAAGAAGCCCGCAGCGCCGAAAGGGAAGACGCAGAGCGGGAAAGCACCACGCAAGGCGGGGCCGCGTAAGCGTCCCAAGCGCTGACTCGGTCAGGCTCCGTGGTGGCGCTCGAGGTCCCGAATGCGATCGAGATCGCGCAGCTTGTCGAGGTCGCGACGGTCCCGCTTGGTCGGCCTTCCAGCGCCCCGGTCACGTCGAGGCTGTGAGGCCAGAATTTCCTTCGCCGGCGGGGGCGGACTGCGGTCGATCATGCATTCCGCGGCCACCGGCGCTCCGACGCGTTTGGCGATCAGGCGGGTCACCACCACGATCTTCTCCAGTCCCTCCACGCGCAGTCTGACCTCGTCGTCGACGCCGATACGCAGACCGGGTTTCGCCGGGGTGCCGTTCACCCGAACATGACCCGCACGGCACGCGGCGGCCGCTGCCGAGCGGGTCTTGAACAGCCGGACCGCCCAGATCCAGCTGTCGAGGCGGACGCTCTGTATCTCTGACATCGGATTCGAATCTACAAGACGGCCACCGTCTACATGTCGAGCCCGAGATCCAGCACCGTCACCGAGTGCGTCAACCCCCCGACCGCGAGGAAATCCACTCCGGTCTTCGCGTAGTCGCGGGCGACGTCGATCGTCAGACCACCGGAGGACTCCAACTTGGTCTGCGGAGAAAGTGCGGCTCGGCGCTGGACGGCCATCTGCGTCTGCCACAGAGCGAAGTTGTCCAGCAGGACCAGCTCGACGTTCTCGGCCAGTACCTGATCCAGTTGCTCCAGGCTGTCCACCTCCACCTCGCATTCGATGTCGGGTGCCGCGTCGCGGACGGCCTGCAACGCCGCGACGACCGATCCCGCTGCTGCGACGTGGTTGTCCTTGATCAACGCCGCGTCACCCAACCCCATTCGGTGATTCACTCCACCGCCTGCGCGCACCGCGTACTTCTGCAGCGTCCGTAAGCCGGGCAACGTCTTTCGGCTGTCTCTGATCTTCGCGTCGGTGTCGGCGACCTGGTCGACCCAGGCCGCAGTCGCGGTCGCGATTCCGGACAGGTGACACACCAGGTTCAACATCGTGCGCTCGGCGGTCAGCAAACCTCTCGTCGGCGCTGTGACGGTCAGAACCGACTGTCCGGGAACAACTTCGGTGCCGTCGACGACTCGATCCTCGACCGTGTACCCGTCCACGCCCAACACCTCGTCGAGAACGAGAAGACCCACGTCGATTCCCGCGACGGTGCCCGCTTGCCGAGACACCACTGTCGCCGTTGCGCGCGCCTCCGCAGGAACCGTTGCCGTCGTGGTCACATCGGGCCCGTACCTGAGGTCCTCCGCCAACGCGGTGCGGACGATCGACCGGATCTCGTCGGGATCGAGTCCCTGTTCGATCAGCGCGTTCACTGTCAGCTCACCCCTGTCGTCACGTGCGAAAGGCAGGCCTCGAACGTCGATTCGAGCACACCCTCCTCGCTCCTGGAAATTCTGAAACTGCCCAGCAGATCGTCCCGGACTTCGGGATGGTCAGCCCGGGTGTGGCATCCCCGACTCTCGGCGCGCTGGCTCGCCGCGAGAACGAGAGCCGACGCCGCCGCTGTCAGCGCCGAATCCTCGAGCGCCGTCCCGTCGACCACGTCGCGGGTGGTGGATTCTCGGAGAACCTCCGCGGCGACGCGGAGACCACCCTCGTCACGCACCACACCGGCGCACTCGGTCATCGTCTTCTGCAATCGTTCTCGCGGAACCGCGGCGGCGGTGGGCACGGACACGTCGACCTCGGGGGTCGGCGATCCGAGTCGTTCCACCGCTGCTTGCCCGACGCGCTCACCGACGACGAGACCTTCGAGCAGGCTGTTCGACGCGAGCCGATTGGCTCCGTGCAGCCCCGTCCGCGCCACCTCCCCGGCCGCGTACAAACCGGTCACCGACGTGCGCCCCCACACATCGGTGACAAGCCCTCCGCACGAGTAATGAGCTGCCGGTGCGACCGGAACGAGGTCGTGGGCCGGGTCGATTCCCGCGGCGAGGCACGAGGCGGTGACCGTCGGAAAACGAGTACGGAAGTCCCGAATCATCCTGGCGTCCAACAGAACATGGTCGGTACCGGTTGCGCGCAGCCGCTCGGCGATCGCACGCGACACGACGTCACGCGGCGCGAGATCGGCCATCGGGTGACTTCCGGCCATGAAGCGCACACCGTCCTGATCCACCAGAACAGCACCCTCGCCTCGCACGGCTTCGCTGACGAGCGGCCTGCGCCCGGTACTGCCCGCGGCGAACAGCACCGTCGGATGGAACTGAACGAACTCGAGATCCGCCGTGTCCGCGCCTGCATCGAGACCGAGCGCTATTCCGTCGGCCGTCGCCCCTGCCGGATTGGTGCTGCACGAGAACAGCTGCCCCAGACCGCCCGTCGCGAGCAGAACCGCAGGCGCATGGACGACTCCGTAACCTCGACCGGACAGCACGAGCGCCCCGACGACGTGCCGCGACACCGTCAGAACCTCGACCACTCGTCCGGCCATCACGACGTGCCCGTCGGCTCGGCGACTCGACACCGTCAACGCTCGCTGGACCTCGGCTCCCGTCGCATCCCCCCCGGCGTGCACGATCCGCCGAACCGAGTGCCCACCCTCGCGCGTACGCGCAGGCAGACCGTCGGCACCGAGGTCGAACACGGCACCCCACTCCTGCAGCGTCGCGAGGGCATCACGACCGCTCGCGACGATCGACCTGACGGCCTCGACGTCACACAGTCGGCCGCCGGCCCCGCACGTGTCTCGCACGTGCGAGTCGATCGCGGCCTGCCCGCCCGATCCGGGAACAGCGATGCCGCCCTGCGCGTACTGAGTCGCGGTCCCGGGCGGTCCGTCCTTGGCGATCGTGAGCACGCGAAGCCCGCGTCTGCTCGCCGACAGTGCCGCACTCAGACCCGCGACGCCGCCTCCCACGACGACGAGGTCCGCCGACACCTCCCAGGACCCGATGTCGGCCGAGGCCTCCCGGGACCCGATGTCGGCCGAGGCCTCCCGGGACCCGATGTCGGCCGAGGCCTCCCGTGCAGCCCCCGAGGGTGTCGTCACTCGCCGCCGCCCGGCGTGCCGATCTCGATCATCCGCTGGACGGACTTGCTCGCCACGTGCGCCGTGTCGAGGTCGACGTGCACCTCGTCCTTTCCTTCGACGAGGCAGCGCAGCAACGCGGCAGGAGTGATCATCTTCATGTAACCGCACGATGCCCGGTCGTTGACGGCCTGGAAGTCGACTTCCGGTGCGGCACGGCGCAGCTGATGCAGCATGCCGATCTCGGTGGCCACCAGAACCTGCTTGGCTCCCGTCGCACGGGCGGCATCCAGCATCCCTCCCGTGGACAGGATCTTGACCTTGTCCTCCGTGACGAAGCCCTCACCCGCGAGGTACAGAGCCGACGTGGCACAACCGCACTCGGGGTGAACGTACAACTCGGCGTCGGGGTGAGCCCTCGACTTCTCCGCCAGTTCGTCACCGTTGATGCCCGCGTGCACGTGGCACTCGCCTGCCCAGATGTGCAGGTTCTCGCGCTTGGTGACCCGCTTGACGTGGGCTCCGAGGAACTGATCGGGAAGGAACAGAATCTCGCGACTCGGATCGATGGACTCGACCACCTCGACAGCGTTCGACGACGTGCAGCAGATGTCGGTGAGGGCCTTGATCTCGGCCGTGGTGTTGACGTAGGACACGACGACGGCGTGCGGGTAATCGGCTTTCCACTCGCGGAGTTGGTCCGCGGTGATCGAGTCGGCCAGCGAGCATCCGGCACGCTGATCGGGAATGAGGACCGTCTTCGACGGGCTGAGAATCTTCGCGGTCTCGGCCATGAAGTGGACACCGCAGAAGATGATCTCCTCTTCGGGAACCTCGGCGGCCATCCGCGACAGCGCCAGGGAGTCACCGACGTGGTCCGCGACATCCTGGATGGCGGGAAGCTGGTAGTTGTGCGCAAGGATCGTCGCACCGCGACGGCGCGCCAGACGCTTCACCTCGGCCGCCCACTCCTCGGTCGGTTCCACCCCGCTGTAGCCGCCGGGGCCGTCGACTATGCCGGCCGCGCCCGCCCACAGAGCCGCAGTCGCGGCGGAATCCATCACGGCAGAATTGATCACTGCCGAACCACTGGCCCCGAGCCCGTTCGTCCTGCTCGCCATGGCGGTACTCCTTCATCGATCGTCCGGCCGAGGTAGTGCCGCCGGCGTTTCCGGCGAACGTGTCGGTCCGGCGTACTTCGTCCGGATTTACTTCCTTCAGGTTTTCGACTTACAATCGAAAACATGCAACATCGTAGCACCGTCCACGAAGTTCTCATCGCGGTATTCCAGGTTCGCAGCTTCGCCGCAGGCCAGGCGCCGGAACTGGCCGTGCTGCTGTGGCAACGTGCGCTCGATCCCCAGAAGGGTTCGTGGTCGCTTCCAGGCGGTGTACTGAGCGACGACGAAGACCTCCCCACCTCGGCGCGGCGACAACTCGCCGAGAAGGTCGACGTGCGCACGGTGGCGCACCTCGAACAGTTGTCGGTGTTCAGCGACCCCGAGCGCGTACCGGGCGACAGACGAATCGCATCCAACTTCCTCGGACTTGTCCCGATAGTGTCCGACCCCCGACTGCCACCCGACACAGCGTGGCACCCCGTGGCCCGCCTACCGGAGACGTCGTTCGACCACGGAACCGTAGTGCGACACGCGCGCAACCGTCTTGTCGCCAAGTTGTCCTACACGAACATCGGCTTCGCGCTGGCACCCGTCGAATTCGCGATGTCCACGCTGCGGGAAATCTACACCGCAGCACTCGGATACAGCGTGGACGCGACCAACCTCCAACGCGTGCTCGGCCGGCGCAAAGTGATCGAACCGACCGGTCGAACCTCGCCGTCGGGCCGGACCGGAGGTCGACCTCCCGCACTCTTCCGCTTTGCGGAATCGTCGATCAGAGTCACGGACGAATTCGCGGCCCTGCGGCCTCCGACCTGACCTCAGGCTCGGTCGCGCTCGAGAAAGAACTCGCCCTCCGGCGCGCCGGCGGGGTCGCCGCCGCCCTCGCCGCCGTCGGGGTCGCCGTCGTGATCCAGCGGAGTGAACCGCAGATTGTCGTGCGGGTTCATCGCAACCAACAGGAGCACCACCAGCGACGCCACGAGGGGCTGCACCACCAGCAGCAACGGCGATTCGAATCCCGGCGCGACTGCAACGACGGAGCCCGTCGCCGGATCGTCGGGCCTGGGATGAACCCACCGTGCGGCAGCGATACCGACGCCGAGCATCGCCCCGGATCCGAGTATCGAACCGATGAGGATACCCGCGAATTGCAGCGGACCCCGAACTGCCGTCCACGCCCAGACCGCAACGGGCAGAACAATTCCCGCAACAATCGCCGCACAGGCCGCCATCGCCAGCGCATCGAATCGATGCAGGCTCTCACCGGTCAGAGCGGCTCCACGCCCGGGGGCAACCACGACGAACCTCTCGGCCGGAGCGAGCAACGCCCAGACGATCCCGGCGAGAACACCGACGAGGACCGACACCGCGATCGGAACACCGAGCACCCGCCACCTCGCGGTCGTCGGCACGTCGAACTGCCCCGTCACGATCAACGCCTGCCCAGCAACGTCGAATCGGTGACTCCATGCCGGGAGCATTCCGCGGTCCATCCGTCGGGCACCACCTGGACCACCATTCGGCGGCCGCACTCCACACAGAATCGAGGAGGCTCGAGGCCCAGGGCAACCGCAGGCGAGAGCACCGGTGCGACACCTGGCACCACAGGCCGACCGGTGTAAGCGTCGAATAGCGCGGCACTGATCACCCCGTCCACCTTAGATGGTCGAGTTCAGTGCCTTGATCGGCATCTGCAGCGAACCGAGCAGGTCGAGGTCCTGTTCGGCCGGTCGACCGAGAGTGGTCAGGTAATTGCCCACGATGACCGCATTGATACCGCCGAGAATTCCCTGCTGTGCCCCCAGGTCGCCCAGAGTGATCTCGCGACCGCCGGCGAACCGCAGAATCGTCCTCGGCAGCGCCAGACGGAACGCGGCAACGGCACGCAGCGCCTCGGACGCAGGAAGCACATCGAGATGCCCGAACGGGGTGCCCGGACGCGGATTGAGGAAATTCAACGGCACCTCGTCGGGCTCCAACGCCGCGAGATCCGCAGTGAACTCCGCCCGCTGTTCCAGCGACTCCCCCATCCCGAGAATCCCGCCGCAGCAGACCTCCATCCCCGCGTCGCGCACCATTCGCAGTGTCTCCCAGCGCTCCTCCCACGTGTGCGTCGTCACCACGCTGGGGAAATACGACCGCGACGTCTCGAGATTGTGGTTGTAGCGGTGAACACCCATGCCTGCCAATCGATCGACCTGCTCCTGAGTGAGCATGCCGAGCGAACACGCGATGTCGATGTCGACCTCGTTCCTGATGGCCTCGATCCCCGCGGCAACCTGGGCAAGCAGCCTGTCGTCCGGCCCGCGGACCGCTGCGACGATGCAGAACTCGGTCGCGCCCGTCTTCGCGGTCTGCTTCGCCGCCTCGACCAGGCTCGGGATGTCCAGCCGTGCCGCGCGAACCGGAGACTCGAACAACCCGCTCTGCGAACAGAAGTGACAGTCCTCGGGGCAACCACCCGTCTTCAGGCTGATGATCCCCTCGACCTCGACCTCCGGCCCGCACCACTTCATGCGGACGTCGTGCGCAAGAGCGAGAAGGTCCTCCAACCGCGATTCCGGCAGCCGCAGGACCTCGAGCACCTGAGCTTGCCCCAACCCGATACCGTCCGCCAGCACCTGCACCCGTGCGGTCTCCAGAACGTCCATCCTACCGGACGGCTCCTGCAGGCTCGACCCCGTGCCTACCGATCCGTGCGTCATGAGCAACTCCTGAGGTTCGCCGACTGCGGCTCGAATTTAGCCTTGAACACTGTTCAAGTTGAACGGCGTTCAAGCTATACTCGGCGTCGATTACTGTCAAAGTCGAGCGGACCGACAAGGAGTGAAGAGTGCAACTGCGCAGAGCCGACGTCCTCGACGGTGCCATTGCGATCCTCGACGAATACGGCCTGGGCGATCTCACGATGCGCCGCCTCGCGACATCACTTCACGTGCAGCCGGGCGCGCTGTACTGGCACTTCAAGGACAAGCAGACTCTGCTCGGCGCCATCGCCGACACCCTGCTCGCCGACGTCGACGCCGCGACGGACGCCGGCGACTGGGACGACCAACTCCGAGAACTGGCCCATCGCCTACGCAATGCGCTGCTCTCACACCGCGACGGTGCGGAGTTGGTCGCCGCGACGTACGCGTCACGGTTGGTCACCAACCGCATCCGGGAACGTATTGCAGCGGTGTGCATACGGGCCGGATTGCGTCGGGCTGAATCCGAACTGGCCGCGGACACAGTGCTCTACTACGTGCTCGGCCAGACCGTCGACGAACAGGCACGCATGCAGATGGACTCGGCCGGAGCGCTCACCGAATCCGCATCGCCTCTGTTCGAAAGCCCGGACCCGACAAGCCGTTTCGATTTCGGACTGACCCTGTTCGTCGACGGCGTCCGAGCACGCCTGGGAGACCGAGCGCGACTGTCCTAACCGCCGAAGATCGGGCCGAGTCCCGCGCTGTTCGCAGTGTTGCCGGCGAACGGGTTGTCGTGAACCATGTAGGTCCACGTCGAGGACGGTCGGGCAAGTCCACTCTTGCCGAGATCGATGCCGTTCTCGGTGATCTCGGCCGACTCGAACGTCGCACGAGCATGCTCGATCGCCTTGTCGGACACCTCTCTGAACGCATCCACTGCGATCCGGTGATACTCGTCGAGCGGATTCTCGCGCCCGAGCGCGCGCAGATGGATGCTTTCGCGCACGTCGGCGAGATGAGCAAGGTACTCGGACCACGACCGATCGAGATGGAAGAGCACGATGCGGCGTGCTGCAACCGTCAACACGTCCTCCGACACCGTCTCGCGTAGTTCGGCCGCTCGATCCGGCGCTGCGGATTCGAGAAGTTCGAGCGCCTCGCCGGTGGTCAGCAACGACGCTCGCCGACGATCCAGAATGTCGCGGTGCTGCGCCGTCAACTGGTTGTAACGCCATGTCCGAGAGTGCACTTCGAGCATGGCCCCCTCGGCGATGCGTTGCGCATGATCGATCTTCGCCGCCACACCGTTCGCCGTGACGAGTCCGGTGTCGTCGGTCTTCTTCGGCTGATCCTTCGGACCGAGGTTCGCCGTCACGACCTCGTCCTCCCAACTGGAGAAGAACACCGAGCGGCCGGGATCGCCTTGCCGCCCGGCTCGGCCCCGCAACTGGTTGTCGAGCCGTTCGGTCGTGTGTCGGCCGGTGCCGACCACCAGCAGACCACCGAGTTCGGCGACCTCGTCCTTGTCCTTCCCCCCGCCGGAGGGACCACCGAGCTTGATATCGGTTCCGCGCCCGGCGATCTGAGTGGACACCGTCACTGCCGACCGCTCACCGGCCCGCGCGACGACGGCCGCCTCCTCGGCGTCGTTCTTGGCGTTGAGCACGACGTGGGGTACACCCGCCCTGTCCAGCAGATCGGAGAAGACCTCGGACTCGGCGACGTCGTGCGTACCGATCAGAATCGGTTGGCCTGTCTCGTGGGCTTGTTCGACGAACGCGACGACGGCGGCATTGCGGTTCTCGGACGTGTCGTACACACGATCGGCTTCGTCGACACGAACGTTGGGTTCATTCGGCGGAACGACGGACACGCCGAGCGAATAGAACTTCTTGAGCTGCTCGCCCGCAGCAAGCGCGGTGCCGGTCATTCCGCACACCGTGGCGTATCGACCGATCAGGGCCTGGACGGTGATGGTGTCCAGAATCTCGCCGGTCTCGGTCGGTGTCAGGCCTTCCTTGATCTCCACGGCCGCCTGCAGACCGTCGGGCCACCGCTGCAACTCCGCGACACGTCCGCGAGATGCGTTGATCAGCTGCACCCGTCCGTCGCGCACGATGTAGTGCACGTCGCGCTTGACGAGAACCTGGGCATGAAGAGCAACGTTGACCGCGACGAGGGTGGATCCGACGTGGTTCTCCGCGTACAGGTCGATGTCGCCGAGTTCCTTCTCCAGTTTCTCCGCACCGGCATCGGTGAGGAAGACGTTGCGACCGTCGGCATCGGTGTCGAAGTCGGTTCGACTCTGCAGAAGCTTCACGGCGTCGAAAACACGATCCGACGGAACGTCGCCCTTCACCGAACCGGCGAGCACGAGTGGAACCAGCGCCTCGTCGACCAACACCGAATCCGCCTCGTCGATCAGCGCGACGTCGGGTGCGGGCGTGACCAGATCGGCGGCGTCGTCCACGAGATGATCGCGAAGAACGTCGAAGCCGATCTCGTTGACCGACGCGTACGTGACGTCGCACGCGTATGCAGCTCGTCGCTCGGCCGCGGACGAGCCCTCGGAGATCCAACCGACGGTGAAGCCCAGTAATTCGTACAGCGGCCCCATCCACTCGGCGTCGCGTCGAGCCAGAAAATCGTTGATGGTCACGACGTGGACGCGGCGCCCGGCCATCACGTAGCCGATCGCAGCGAGGGCCCCGGACAAGGTCTTGCCTTCGCCCGTCGACATCTCCACCACATCGCCTGCGAGCATGCGCACCGCAGCCAGGAGTTGAACGTCGAACGGTTGCAGCTCCAGCGCGCGCGACGATGCCTCACGGACCAGTGCGAGGTAGCGCGGAACGTCGAGCTTGGCTGCGTCCGACACAGTTGCGTCGGCAGCCGCGGCCTTCAGATCTTCGTCCGACAGGCCCTTCGCCCACTCGGCGTGTCCGGCTGCGTTGTCGACGCTGGACCGTGACCGGGCCTGGCCCTTCTGCGCGGAGCGCCCCAGAACCTTCCAGAACCGATCAGTACCCGATGCCATCTTCGTTTCGTCCCTACTGCCGGATGCCGGTGGGCGTGAGCCCTTGCCGCGGCCAGCCTACTGAACACCCGACGTGGATACGGGCACCGGAATATCGACAGGTGAGCGTTGTTGACTCATGGTGTGGCCGTGACGGCCGACGGTGACAGCAGGAAGGACACCGATGACACGTTCTTATGCCAAGGATTCCGAGCAGTTGAAGAATCTGACGGCCGAGCAATACCGAGTGACACAGCAGGAAGGCACCGAGCGAGCTTTCGACAACGAGTACTGGGACAACCACGAGCCGGGCCTCTACGTCGACGTCGTGACCGGGCAACCGTTGTTCTCCTCACTCGACAAGTTCGAGAGCCACTCGGGATGGCCGAGTTTCACCAAACCCGTCGACGCGACATCGGTAGTGCAGAAGCGCGACTTCAGCCATCTGATGGTCCGCACGGAAGTTCGTTCCTCCGGTGGCGACTCGCACCTTGGCCACCTGTTCAAGGACGGCCCGAAGGACCAGGGCGGCCTTCGCTACTGCATGAACTCCGCTGCCCTCCGGTTCGTGCCGGTGGATCGCCTCGAAGCCGAGGGCTACGGTGAATACCGCGCACAGTTCGACACGACGACACAGTCGGACAACACACAGTCGGACGACGCACAGTCGGACACAGTATCGACGCCAGACGAAGGAGCGCAGCAGTGAGTACAACCACCGAGACCGCCATTCTCGCCGGAGGCTGCTTCTGGGGAGCCCAGGAACTTATCAGGCACCGACCGGGCGTTCTGTCGACTCGGGTCGGTTACTCCGGCGGCGACGTGGACAACGCGACGTACCGTAATCACGGCACGCACGCCGAAGCCGTCGAGATCGTGTTCGATCCGAGTCTGATCTCGTACCGCGACCTGCTGGAGTTCTTCTTCCAGATACACGATCCGTCGACGAAGAACCGCCAGGGCAACGACGTCGGACTGAGCTACCGCTCGGCGATCTACTACACGTCCGACGAGCAGAAGCGAGTCGCGTTGGACACCATTGCGGACGTCGACGCTTCCGGCTTGTGGCCGGGCAAGGTCGTCACCGAGGTCGAGCCGGCAGGCCCGTTCTGGGAAGCAGAACCCGAGCACCAGGACTACCTGCAGAACTACCCGACGGGCTACACCTGCCACTTCGTTCGCCCGGGCTGGAAACTGCCGCATCGAGCGGACGCCGTCAGCTGAACGAAGGCCGAACGAACTGACCGTGGTCCCGAACGGCAGTGTTCTTGAACGGCAATGTTCCTGAACGTCAATGTTCCTGAACGTCAATGTTCCTGAACGGCAATGTTCCTGAACGGCAATGGTCCCGAGCGTTATGCTCGGGACCATTGCCGTCAGGGTGGGGCGTCGAATCAGATCCGAACCATCGAGCGCTGATGCTGCAGTCGGGTGGCCACCACGAGCACGACCACAGCGGCCACGGTGATGACCGCGCCCGCCCAGATCGGCGAGGTGTATCCCAGCCCTGCAGTGATCGTCACTCCGCCGATCCATGCACCGAGAGCATTCCCGAGATTGAAGGCCGCGATGTTGGCTCCCGACGCCATGGTCGGTGCGTCGTCGGCGAAGGCCATCACGCGCATCTGTAGGCCGGGGACCGTGGCGAAGCCCAACACGCCCATCAGGAACAGGGACACCACGGTTGCGATCTGGCTTTCCGCGGAGAACGCGAAGAACACCAGCACAGCGGTCAGCGCTGCGAGCAACGTCAGCAACGTCGCGGTGAGGTTACGATCCGCGGCCCTGCCACCGAGGTAGTTGCCGATGAACAGTCCGACGCCGAACAGAATCAGCAACCACGGCACCGAGCCGGAGGTGAACCCGCTGACCTCGGTGAGTGTGAAGGCAATGTACGTGAATGCCCCGAACATACCGCCGTAACCGAGGATCGTGATCGCGATCGAGAGCCACACCTGTAGGCGTCCGAACGCACGCAGCTCGGACCGCAGATGCCCTGGAGTCTCGGAGTCCGTCTTCGCCGGGACGAGAGTGATGGTGCCGACCAACGCCACAACCCCGATGACGGTGATGGCCCAGAATGTCGAACGCCAGCCGTAGGTCTGACCCAGCAGGGTTCCGAACGGTACTCCCAGAACGTTGGCTGCGGTCAGACCGGCGAACATCATCGCGATCGCGCCTGCCTTCTTCGCGGGCTCGACGAGACTTGCTGCGACCACGGCTCCGATTCCGAAGAATGCACCGTGACACAGTGCTGCCACGACACGGCCGAGCATCATGGCCTCGTACGATCCGGCGATCGCGGACAGAAGGTTGCCCGCGATGAACAGTCCCATCAATGCGACCAGAACGTTCTTGCGCGGAAACCGGGTGACGAGTGCCGTCACCACGAGGGCCCCCACGACGACGCTGAGCGCGTAGCCGGTGATGAGCCAGCCCGCCACGGCCTCGGTGACTCCGAAGTCCGCGGCGACTTCCGGCAGTAGCCCCATGATCACGAACTCGGTGAGTCCGATACCGAACCCTCCGATGGCGAGTGCGAGCAGTCCGAGCGGCATGCAGTTTCTCCTAGATCGATGCGTTCGCCGATAGCCAGCGCGTGCACTCAGTTGCAGACGCGTCATAAATAGTTGCACACGCCTTATAACTGCGCAAGCTGCTAAGCTCCGACTGAACTTTCGACAGGCTTCGAGGAGGACACAGTGGGAATCGCCGACGATTCATCCCTCATCCGCGCCCAGGGATGGCGAACACTCGCAGCGCTCCACGCGCACATCGAGGCCGAACTCGAACGCGCACTGCAGGCCGAGCACACACTCTCGGTGGTCGAGTACGCAGTCCTCGACGCGCTCGGTCGGCAAGACGGGTGGCATATGCGGATGCAGCAACTGGCACGTGCAACGGCTTTGAGCAGCAGCGCCACCACTCGATTGGTCAATCGACTCGAAGATCGAGGCATCCTCACACGAGTGCTGTGCAAGGACGACCGTCGAGGCATCTACACGGAACTGACCACCGACGGCCGAGCGCTGTTGGAACGAGCACGCCCCACGCACGACGAGGTTCTGGAAAGCTCACTGTCGTCGGCCGAGCAGATTCCCGAGTTGGCATCACTCGTCGACGCGATCCACCGATTGCCCGCAGCCGCTGGCTGATTGTTCACCCGGGGTTCAGGCACAGTATCGTTTGCCTCGAGAACTGCACTGCGTCCCCGTACTCGTCGACCGTCGGAGCTTTCACCCTCTTATGCACGCCCAGTACCAACCTGCCGGCACTTCCGTGCCCGCTGCTCCCCCGGTTCGGGCGGCCGACGCACGACCGGCAGTGCGGCAGGATCTCAACGGTCTACGCGGCGTCGCGATCGCTCTGGTCGTCGTCTTCCACATCTGGATGGGACGCGTCTCCGGCGGTGTCGACGTCTTCCTGACCTTGACGGGCTTCTTCTTCACGGCCTCGCTGATTCGCACCGCCCGCGCGGGTGGATCGATCGATCCGTTCCGTCGAGTCGCCCGCATCCTGCGCAGGCTCGGCCCCCCGCTCGTGCTCGTCCTGACCGGTGTGGCCGTCGCAACGATCGTTCTGCTCCCGCGCACGCGATGGGTCGACATCGGAAATCAGCTGGTCTCGGGCGTCTTCTTCTTCGCCAACTGGGAGTTGGCGTGGACCTCACAGGACTACTTGGCGGCGGACCCGACGGTCAGCCCGGTCCAACACCTGTGGTCCGTTGCGGTCCAATTCCAGTTCTATCTGATCGCCATCGCCGTCGTCTTCGGGCTCTCCTGGATTCTTCGCAAGTCACGCGGAGCATCGCGACCCAGCCCCGATCCTCGTGTCTACCTGGTGCTGTTCGTCGGCGCGGCACTGCTGTCCTTCGTCTACGCCGCAGACGGTACGTCGCGGCTCCAATCCTGGAATTACTACGACACCGGCGCTCGACTGTGGGAGATCCTGCTGGGGGCGGCCGTCGCAGCGATGTACGCCGCGAAACCACCCGTGCACGACGGGGCCGATGCATCGTGGCCGTCGAAGACAGCCCGCACGGCACTGGCGGCGGCCGGGTTGACCGCGATCGTCGCGTGCGGATTCATCTTCGACGGTGTGCAGGAGTTCCCGGGCCCCTGGGCACTGTTTCCCGTACTCGCGACACTCGCGTTGGTGCTCGCGGGACCCGACACGCCTGTCGCAGCGCTGCTCAGCACGCGATTCGGGCTGTGGCTCGGCTCGATAGCCTTTCCTCTGTATCTCTGGCACTGGCCGATTCTGATCTTCACCCTCGCGTACACGGGCGAACAGACCGCGGACCTGCTCACCGGCGCGTGCATCATCGGAGCGTCCGTGCTTCTGGCGATGCTGACCGTTCGCCTCGTCGAGAAGCCGGTGCAGGCGCCCGCCCGATCCATTCCACGCCTCGCGGTGACGGGCACCGCTGCGGTCCTTGCCCTCGCACTCGTGGCCGGTTCCGCCGGATGGAACTACTACATCCAGAGATCGGTCGCGGACCTGCAGGCCAACGACACCGTCGACCCGATCACTCATCCGGGCGCTCTCGAACTCACCGACGGCATCGTCGCCGAGGACGCACCGGTCAGTCCCGCGCTGTTCTCGGCACCGGAAGATCTGCCGATCACCACCGTCGAAGGCTGCATCGCGGACTTCGAGACGCGTGATGCGATCAGCTGCGAGTACGGCGACACGACCGCGAACCGGACCATCGCACTTGCCGGTAGCTCCCACGCGGAGCACTGGATCACCGCACTGGATCTACTCGGCCGCGAACACGGGTTCCGCGTCGTGACCTATCTCAAGATGGGCTGCCCACTCACCCTCGGCACGATGCCCATGCTCGGCGACAGCGAATACCCCGACTGCCTGGACTGGACCGAGACGGTACTGTCCGATCTCGCGCAGATACGACCCGATTACGTGTTCACCACCGCGACGCGGCCGAGGGACGACGGCCCGGGCGACGTCACCCCCGACTGGTACGTGCAGGTATGGAACGAGCTGTCGGCCTACGGCATCCCCGTCCTCGGTATCCGCGACAATCCGTGGCTCGAACGTGACGGCATCGCGTACCGGGCCATCGATTGCCTGGCCGACGGCGGCAACGCGACATCGTGTGGCATGGAGCGAGGCAACGCACTCGGGCCGATCAACCCAGCTCTCGCGGCATCCTTCCGGCTTCCGACGGTGTACCCCCTGGATCTCTCGAACGCTCTGTGCGACGGTCCGGTCTGCCGTGTCATCGAGGGCAACGTACTGATCTACCGCGACGAACATCACCTCACCGCTACCTACGTACGCACTCTGACCAGCGAGTTGGGGCGGCAGATGGCGTCGGCGACGGGTTGGTGGTGAGCCGGTTCGATCCGGCCACAGTAGGGTTTCCTTCATGTCTGTCGAAGCACCCAACGAATCACCCGCGATCGAAGTCTGGCCCGGGTCCGCGTATCCGCTGGGAGCCACCTACGACGGTGTCGGTACCAATTTCGCGCTGTTCTCCGAGGTTGCCGAAGCCGTGGATCTGTGCCTCATCGCCGACGACGGCACCGAGACTCGTATCCGTTTCGAGGAGTCGGACGGCTACGTCTGGCACGCGTACCTTCCGTCGGTGATCCCCGGCCAGAAGTACGGTTACCGAGTACACGGTCCGTGGGATCCGGCGTCGGGTCATCGTTGTGATCCGAGCAAGCTGCTTCTGGACCCGTACGGCAAAGCGTTCGAGGGTGACTTCGACGGTGACCGTTCGCTGTTCTCCTACAGCCTCGACGTTCCCGAGACCGAGGAGGCCGCGGCTCCGGACGAGAAGCCGTACGAGGACGACGAGGATCTGGCGGATCCGGACCTCGAGGTCGTCGAGCCGGATCCCATCGCGCACGACGAGGCACCACGCGACGATTTTCCGCAGCACGATTCCCTCGGCCACACGATGACCACGGTGGTCATCAATCCGTTCTTCGACTGGCAGAACGACCGCGCACCGCGTCGGCCGTATCACGAGACGGTGATCTACGAGGCGCACGTCAAAGGCATGACGATCACGCACCCCGACGTTCCGGAATCGTTGCGCGGAACCTACGCAGGGCTCGCCCACCCGGCGATCATCGACCACCTGCTGAATCTGGGCATCACCGCGATCGAACTGATGCCCGTGCACCAGTTCATGCAGGATCAGACACTGCTGGACAAGGGACTGCGGAACTACTGGGGATACAACACGTTCGGCTTCCTCGCGCCCCATGCCGACTACTCGTCGAACCCGACGGCGGGCGCGGCCGTGACCGAGTTCAAGGCGATGGTCCGTGCGTTCCACGCGGCCGGTATCGAAGTGATTCTCGATGTGGTCTACAACCACACCGCCGAGGGCAATCACATGGGCCCGACCATCAGCTTCCGGGGAATCGACAACGCTGCGTACTACCGCCTCGTCGACGGCGATTCGGCCCACTACATGGACTACACCGGCACGGGTAACAGTCTCAACGCCCGCCATCCGCACACGTTGCAACTCATCATGGACTCGCTGCGCTACTGGGTCACCGAGATGCACGTCGACGGCTTCCGCTTCGACCTGGCGTCGACGCTGGCTCGTGAACTGCACGACGTGGACCGGCTGAGCGCCTTCTTCGATCTGGTCCAACAGGATCCGGTCGTCAGCCAGGTCAAGCTGATCGCCGAGCCGTGGGACGTCGGCGAGGGCGGCTACCAGGTCGGTAACTTCCCCGGTCTGTGGACGGAGTGGAACGGCAAGTACCGCGACACCGTCCGTGACTACTGGCGCGGCGAGCCCGCCACACTCGGCGAGTTCGCATCACGACTCACCGGATCCTCCGACCTGTACGAGGCCACCGGTCGTCGCCCCGGTGCGAGTATCAACTTCGTCATCGCGCACGACGGGTTCACGTTGCACGACCTGGTGTCCTACAACGAGAAACACAACGACGCCAACGGCGAGGACAACAACGACGGCGAAAGCCACAATCGTTCGTGGAACTGCGGTGTCGAAGGCCCGACCGACGACCCCGAGATACTCGACCTGCGCGCCCGTCAGATCCGCAACATCATGGCGACTCTGCTGCTGAGTCAGGGCACGCCGATGATCGCGCACGGTGACGAACTAGGTCGAACCCAGCAGGGAAACAACAACGTCTACTGCCAGGATTCGGAACTGGCCTGGATGGATTGGTCGCTCGCCGAGACCAACGCGGACTTGATCGAGTTCACCAAGAACGCGATCGCGCTGCGCAACGACCATCCGGTGTTCCGTCGCCGCAGGTTCTTCGAGGGCCGGCCGATTCGCACCGGCGAGCAGGCCCGCGACATCGCCTGGTTGACCCCGGCCGGTGAGGAGATGACACCCGAGGACTGGGACAGCGGATTCGGCAAGAGCCTGACCGTCTTCCTGAACGGCGAAGGCATTCCCGAGCCGAATCAGCGAGGCGAGCGCGTCGTCGACGACTCGTTCCTGTTGTGCTTCAACGCCCATCACGAAACCATCGAGTTCCTGACCCCCGACGGCGAGTACGCCAAGGAGTGGACGGTCGCACTGAACACGGCAATCCTCACCGGGGTGAGTGAAAATGTCATAGAAGCGGGTACACCGGTCGAGGTGGCCGCCCGGTCACTCCTCGTTCTACGAAAGACGGACTGACACCAGTGTCCCATGCCCCGCGGCCGATCCCCTCGAGTACGTATCGACTTCAACTGCGAGGGGACGGGTTCACCTTCGCCGACGCCCGCCGGATCGTCGACTACCTCGACGATCTCGGCGTGAGCCATGCATACCTGTCGCCGATCCTCGAAGCCACCGACGGCTCGACCCACGGGTACGACGTCATCGACCCCACCTCGGTGTCCGCACCGCTCGGTGGGCGCGAAGGCTTCGAAGCGCTGGTCGCTGAACTGCATTCGCGTGGCATGGGCGTGATCGTCGACATCGTGCCCAATCACGTGGGCGTCGACGATCCGCGGCAGAACGCGTGGTGGTGGGACGTGCTGTCCAAGGGGAAGGCCTCCGAGTACGCCTCGTACTTCGACATCGACTGGGCGTCGGAGAACGGAGCCGACGGAAAGATTGCGTTGCCCGTCCTCGGATCGGCCGACGACACCGCGGCCCTGACGATCGACCGGTCCGGAGACACGCCGTTGCTCGCGTACTACGAGCACCGATTCCCCATCGCCGCCGGAACCCTCTCCGACGGACCCGGCACCATCCCTGACGGAGTCGGCACCATCCCTGACGGAGTCGGCACCGAGGACGCCGAGGCAGTCCATGCCGCGCAGGCGTATCGCCTCGTCGACTGGAAGTCCGTTCTCGTCGGGTACCGGCGTTTCTTCTCCGTCAACGGCCTCGCCGGTCTTCGGCAGGAGGACTTCGACGTGTTCACCGCGTCGCACGTCCAGGTTGCCAGTTGGATCACCGACGAGCTGGTCGACGGTCTCCGCGTGGACCACCCCGACGGATTGGCCGATCCCGCCGGCTACCTCACCGAGCTCCGCGAACTCATCGGCCCCGATCGTTGGCTGGTGATCGAGAAGATATTGGCGCGCGGCGAGCCACTGGATCCCGCGTTGCCGGTGCACGGAACCACCGGATACGACGCTCTGGCCGATCTCGGCGGTGTCTTCGTCGATCCGTCGGGTGCCGAGGCTCTCACCGAGCTGTCTCGTTCGCGGGGCGGAGCGCCGGGGGACGCGCAGTGGTTGCATGCCGCGGAGCGCGACTTGAAAACTGCTGTCGCCGAGGGCGATCTGGCTCCGGAGGTCAGGCGGCTGGCGCGCGCTGTCGTGCGCGAGTCCGGTTCGGACGCACCGTTCGAGTCGATCACCGCGGCGATCGTGGCCGTGGTGGCCCGGATGCCGTACTACCGGTCGGACTACGGGCCGCTGGCCGGGACGGTCGGCCGAGTCGTCGGCGACGTCGGGGCCGCCGAACCCGCCCTGGTCGACGCACTGGATGCGGTGACCGCTGCGCTGATCGCCGACGGCGAATCGGCGGTGCGGTTCGAGCAGGTGTGCGGTGCGGTCACGGCGAAGGGTGTCGAGGACTGCTTGTTCTACCGCGCCGCTCGGTTGATCTCGCTGCAGGAGGTCGGCGGTGACCCGGCGGAGTTCGGGATCTCCCCCGCTCAGTTCCATCTTGCGAATGCGGAGCGAGCGGCTCGGTGGCCCGCGGCGATGACGACACTGTCCACTCACGACACCAAACGCGGCGAGGACGTGCGGGCCCGAATCGGGGTGCTGTCGCAGACACCGGAACTGTGGTCGCGGTGCATTTCGGATTGGGAGGAGGTCGCCCCGAGTCCGGACGGTGCGACCGGACTGTTCCTGTGGCAGAACCTGTTCGGAGTGTGGCCCGCCGACGGCGTCGTCTCCGCCGAACTACGCGAGCGAATCCACGCGTACGCGGAGAAGGCCATGCGTGAAGCCGGCACCCGTACGGGATGGACCGACGTCGACGAGGCGTTCGAGGCATCGGTGCATTCGTGGCTCGACTCCGTGATGAGCGGTTCGGTCGCCGACTCGGTGACCATGCTGGTCGCACGACTCGACCCACACGGACGAAGTGACGCACTCGGCCAGAAACTGCTCCATCTGCTCGGACCGGGAGTGCCCGACGTGTACCAGGGCACCGAGCTCTGGGAGGACTCGCTCGTCGACCCGGACAACCGTCGGTTGATCGACTACGACGTTCGACGTCGGCATCTGTCCGCTCCGTCGTCGACGGTGGTGGACTCGTCCGGATCGGCCAAGTTCGCGGTCGTCCGCGAGTCCCTGCACCTGAGGCGTGAACGCCCGGACAGCTTCGTCGGCGGAACGTACGCGCCGGTGTACGCGCAAGGTTCGTCAGCAGCGCACATCGTGGGATTCGCCCGTGGCCCCGTTGCTGGAGCCGCGGACGTGATCGCCGTCGCCACCCGACATTCCCTCGGGCTCGATTCGGGCAGCTGGGGGTCGACGACGATTGCACTGCCGGCGGGCCGGTGGCGAGATCGTTTGACCGACAACGAGTACCACGGCGTAGTCAAGGCCGACACACTGCTGTCGTCCTTGCCCGTTGCTGTGCTCGTGCGTGAGATCACCGTGAGCGATACGTCAGGAGAACGTGACGCATGACCCATTGTTTCGAAGTTTGGGCTCCGACCCCCACCACGGTGCGCGTGGACGTGAACGGCACCGTCCATGCGATGACCAGAGGTGACGGCGGCTGGTGGCACGCCGAGGTCGACGCCTCCCCCGATGCCCGGTACGGTTTCGTCCTCGACGACGATCCGGCGGTGATTCCCGATCCTCGGTCGCCGCGCCAGCCGGACGGCGTGCACGCGCCGTCTCAGCTGCACACGCTCGATCCGTCGGGCTGGACGGACTCGTCGTGGACCGGTCGTCAACTGCCGGGTGGGGTGATCTACGAACTGCACATCGGAACGTTCACGTCCGAGGGTACGTTCGACGCGGCGATCGAACGCCTCGACCACCTCGTGGACCTCGGCGTGACGTTCGTCGAGGTCATGCCGGTGAACGGATTCAACGGTACCCACAACTGGGGGTACGACGGTGTGCTCTGGTACACCGTTCACGAGGGATACGGCGGCCCCGACGGTCTGCAGCGCTTCGTCGACGCGTGCCATGCTCGCGGCCTCGCGGTGGTGCTGGACGTGGTGTACAACCACCTCGGTCCGTCCGGCAACTACCTGGAACGGTTCGGCCCGTACATGACGCAGGGCGCCAACACCTGGGGGCAATCCATCAACTACGCGGAAGCTCAGTCCGGTGTGGTGCGTCGGTACGCAATCGACAATGCTCTGCGCTGGTTCTCCGAGTTCCACATCGATGGATTACGGCTCGACGCGGTGCACGCCATCGTCGATCACACCGCCGTCCATCTCCTCGAGGAATTGGCCGTCGACACCCGTCGGCTCTCGGCGCACCTCGGCCGACCGCTGACGCTGATCGCGGAGAGCGACCTGAACGATCCCACGCTGGTGACCGCGCGTTCCGGCGGCGGGTACGGGCTCGACGCGCAGTGGGACGACGACATCCACCACGCAATCCACGCTGCTGTCTCCGGTGAACGTCAGGGGTACTACGGCGACTTCGGATCGCTGAAGGGGCTCGCGAACACGTTGCGCCAGGGCTTCTTCCACGCCGGCACGTACTCGACGTTTCGGGGTCGAACCCACGGCAGGCCGCTCGACACGCGCCGAGTCCCGGCCAGCTCGTTCGTCACGTACACCACCACGCACGACCAGGTGGGTAACCGAGCCGTCGGTGACCGGCCCGGTTTCTACCTCAGCCCGGGTCAGCTGGCCGTGAAAGCCGCACTGGTTCTCACCTCTCCGTACACACCCATGTTGTTCATGGGCGAGGAATGGGGCGCGTCGACCCCGTTCCAGTTCTTCACCTCGCATCCGGAACCCGAGCTGGGCGAAGCGACGGCCGAGGGCCGCAAATCCGAGTTCGCCGAGCACGGTTGGGACAAAGAAGACATCCCGGATCCGCAGGACCCGGACACGTTCCTCCGGTCCAAGTTGGAGTGGACAGAACTGGGCACCGGAGATCATGCCCGGCTGTTGACCGTCTACCGGGATCTGTTGTCGCTGCGGCGTGCGCGGCCCGAACTCACCGATCCGTGGCTTCCGAATCTGAAGGTCGACTACGACGAGGACCAGCAGTGGATCGTGCTGCACCGTGGATCGCTTGCCGTCGTGTGCAACCTGTCCGATTCCACGGTGACCGTTCCGGTCGGGGGTCGCACCGTGCTGTCGTGGGAGGAGCCGACGTCGAACGACACCGGCTCCGCCACACGCGTTCCAGGTCACTCGTTCGCGGTGCTCGAAACGTCCTGAGCAACGCGGCCGAGGCTCGGTTGTCACGTCCGGCGGAGCCGAGCTTGTTTCTACTTCCGGCGGAGCCGAGCTTGTTTCTACTTCCGGCGGAGCCGAAGGACGACGTAGACGGCGGTCGCTGCCATGACGGCGGCCGTCGCCACCGACGCCGTGTGCATGCCCTGAACGAACGCTGCATGCGCCGACTCGGTCAGGGCCGTTCCCAGCTCCGCCGGGAGGTCACGCGCGACTGCAGCCGCGCCGCCGAGTGTCTCTTGGGCGGACGCCGCGCGCTCGGAATCGAGGCCGGAGACGTCGAGCCCTCGGCGGAAGTAGGACATGACCACGGTGCCGAGAACGGCCACGCCCAGCGCGATCCCCAACTCGTATGCCGTTTCCGACACGGCGGACGCCGCACCGGCGCGTTCGGGACGGACGGAACTGACGACGAGGTCCGACGTCAACGTCAGTGCCGTGCCCGCGCCCGCGCCGACGAGAACGAAGCCGATGATGAACAGTGCCGGGCCGCTGTCGACGCGTAGCCCGAACAGCACGGCAGCACCGACAGCAGCGGCGGCAAGTCCTGCGCCGAGCACCGTTGCCGGAGACCAGATACGGACGAGGTACGCGGCCACCAGAGACGTCACGATGCTCGACGCCGTGCCTGGCAGCAGTAGCAAGCCCGCTTCCAGTGGGCTGTTGCCCAGCACGAGCTGAAGATACTGGGCGCCGAAGAAGAGCACGCCTGCCAGCGCGAACACCGACAGGAAGTTCGTGAACACCGCCGTCGAGAAGGCGGGGTTGGAGAACAGCCGTAGGTCGATCATCGGGTCGTCGAGCCGCCTCTGCCGCCGGACGAACAGAACGCCTGCACCGACACCGACCAGTGCCGCGCCGACGTTGACGGCGGATATGCCGTGGGCCGCGGTCTCTTTGACCGCGTAGACCAACGGAACCAGAGCGGCCATCGACAATCCCGAGCTGATCAGGTCGAACGTGCCGGGGTTCGGATCCTTCGATTCCGGTATCACGAGAGGACCGAATGCGATCAACGCGAGCATCACCGGGATGTTGATCAGGAACACCGAGCCCCACCAGAAGTGCTCGAGCAACCATCCGCCGACCAGTGGTCCGGCCGCTGCGCCGCCGCCTGCCATTGCGCCCCACACACCGATCGCCATGACACGTTGGCGGGGATCGGTGAAGATCGTCCTGATCAGACCGAGAGTGGCCGGCATCAAAGTCGCGCCCGAGACACCTTGCAGCACGCGAGCGGCAATCAACATTTCCGGGCTGGTGGCAAATGCCGCGACGACGGACGCGATTCCGAATCCGGCAGCACCGATGAGCAGGAGTTTCCGTCGTCCGATCCGGTCCCCGAGAGTGCCCATCGTGATGAGCAGCCCGGCCAGTACGAACGAGTAGACGTCGATGATCCACAGAAGTTGGTTGCTCGACGGTGACAGATCCGAGCTGATGAACGGTAGCGCCAGGTCCAGGACCGTACCGTCGACCGCGATCAAGAGAACCGCGAACGCCAGTACGACGAGACCGAGCCAGTCTTTCGGCGTCGCCCGCTGGGTCTGCGCCTGCGCGGCGGGTCCGACGCTGATGTCTTTCACTTCGTCACTCCTCGATGCTCTCACCCTCGACTGAACCGTCCAGCCGGTACAGCGACCGAGAGTAGCAGTGAACCGTCCAGCCGGTAAAGCGAAATTGGGTAGGGTGACGCACATGGCATCCGACACACGCGATCGCATTCTCGACGCCCTCGAAGAGATGCTCCTCGATCAAGGAGTCACGAAGGTCACCCTGGAAAGCGTCGCAGCCAAGGCAGACGTCTCCAAAGGCGGCCTTCTCTACCATTTCAAGACCAAGGACACGATGATCGCGGCCATGGTTCGACGCCTCGGCGAGCAGGCCGATCTACAACGTGCGGAGGCCGAGCGAGGCGGTACCACCGTCGCGCGGTGGTACCTGCAACCGCCCGAGGGCATCGCCGAGCACGAGGTGGCGCTGTACAGATCGACCCTCGCCGCCCTCCGCAGCGTCGACGGCAACCCCGGCGAGATCCATCAGGCGGTCATCGACATGATGCGACTGTGGGACGAGAGCCTGCGCACCGAGATACCCGACGAGGTGCACGCCGAGATCGTGCGCCTGGTCGGCGACGGAATCTACCTCGGCGCCCTGCTCGAACTTCCGCCCGTCGACGCCGACCTCCACCGGAAAGTGGTCGAGCGCCTGCTCGGGTCGGATCAGGTCAAGTAGCGATACGCGGGCGAACCCGGCTCGAGCTGCTCCACGGTCAACCCGGAGGCCCGCATCCGTTCGAGAAGCGCACTCAGGCCGCTGGCCACGCCCAGCTCGATGCCGACCAACGCAGCGCCCGTCTCCCTGTTGTTCCGCTTCACGTACTCGAACAGAGTGATGTCGTCGTCGGGCCCCAGGACTTCGTCGAGAAAACGGCGCAAGGCACCGGGCTCCTGAGGAAAGTCGACGAGGAAGTAATGCTTCAGACCGAGGTGAACGAGTGACCGTTCGAGGATCTCGCCGTACCGCGAGACGTCGTTGTTGCCGCCCGATATCAGGCAGACGACGGTGCTCCCCGGCTCCACCGCGATCTGCGTCAACGCCGCCACACTGAGCGCCCCCGCCGGCTCGGCGATCACGCCCTCGTTCTGATAGAGCTCGAGCATCGCCGTGCAGATTGCACCCTCGTCGATCTGTGTCATCAGAAATGGGCCTGCGCCCTCGTCGCGCGACGGGAACGTCGGCATCGCCACCAGCGGCAACGACGCGTGTGACACGACCTCGGCGCCGAGCGAACGCAGCGCTTCGAACGGGACGTCACCGATCCGGCGCACGGCAGCGCCGTCGACGAACGGGTCGATGTCGGACAACGTCACCGGACCCCCGGCCACCAACGCCGCCGTCATCGACGCCGCACCCGACGGCTCGACGCCGACGAGCGCCGTACCCGGTGCGCGTTCACGCAGATAGGTCGAGATTCCGGCAATGCATCCCCCGCCGCCGACCGGCATGACGACGGTGTCCGGTGCAGAACCCAGTTGCTCGACGATTTCCGCGGCGATCGTGCCCTGCCCGGCCACTGTCCGCTCGTCGTCGAAGGGAGGAACCATGGTCGCTCCGGTGCGCACGACATCCTCGGCGGCCGCTGCCGCGGCGGCGTCGAACGTGTCACCGGTGACGATCAACTCGACGAAATCGCCGCCGTGCACTCGAATGCGGTCCCGCTTCTGCTTGGGCGTGTTGGCGGGCACGTAGATTCGGCCGCGCACCTGCATCGCCCGGCATGCGAACGCGACACCCTGCGCGTGGTTGCCTGCACTCGCCGTCACGACACCGACTGCGAGCTCCTCGGGTGTGAGCTGGGCCATCAGGTTGTAGGCACCGCGGATCTTGTAGGACCGGACGATCTGCTGATCCTCGCGCTTGAGGTAGACGACGGCACCGGTCTCCCGGGACAGCCGCTCGCAGTACTGCAACGGCGTCGTGGCCACGACCTTCGCAATACGCTGCGCAGCGATGTCGATGTCATCCGCAGTCACTGCGAACGAACCGGTGCTGGGCGCGAAGACGTCAGGCGAGTTGGACACCCACCTATGCTGCCACCAGCGGCGGGTGCTCGACCAATCGGGACTAGCCTCGCGGCGAGAACTGAGACGGCAACGGCACGTTCCGGAGATTCGACTTCGCCATCTGCACGGCTTCCCCGACGCCTCCGTTCATCACCATCCTCGACATCGCGAGAGCGAACCCCTTGACCTGTTGGCCGGTGATGGTCGGGGGCAGAGACAACGCATTCGGGTCGGTGACGATGTCCACCAGGGCGGGGCCGTCGTGTTCGAGCGCAGCGCGAAGGCCTGCTTCCAGATCACCCGGCTCGACGATCCTCTTGGAGAAGATCCCCAGCGCTGCCGCGACCGCTGCGTAGTCGACCGCAGGCACGTCGACGCCGAAGTCCGGGATACCGTCGACGAGCATCTCGAGCTTCACCATGCCGAGCGTCGAGTTGTCGAACACGACGATCTTGACCGGCAACTTGTACATCGCCACCGTCACCAGTTCGCCCAGCAACATCGACAATCCGCCGTCGCCCGACACCGACACGACCTGGCGCGTCGGGAACGCCACCTGCGCACCGATCGCGTGCGGTAGAGCGTTGGCCATCGATCCGTGCAACGCCGAAGAGATGAAGCGCCGCTGACCGTTCGGGTTCAGGTAGCGGGCGGTCCAGACGTTGCACATGCCGGTGTCGGCGGTGAAGATCGCGTCGGCCGCCGCGAGGTCGTCGAGGATGGACGCCGCGTATTCCGGGTGTATGGGAGTGCGTTGCCCCACCGGCTTGGTGTACGCGCCCACGACCTTCGTCATCAGCTTGCGGTGACGCTCCAGCGTACGGTCCAGGAACCCACGGTCGTCCTTGCGCTGCACCAGCGGAAGCAACGCGGCCAACGTGCTCTTCGCGTCGCCGTGCACGGCCAGATCCACGCTGGTTCGGCGTCCGAGGTTCTCGGCGGCGCTATCGATCTGGGCGGTGCGTACCTCGTCCGGCAGGAACTGGTCGTACGGGAAGTCGGTGCCGATCAGGATCAGCAGATCCGCGTCGTGAATACCGTCGTGAGCAGCCCCGTACCCCAGAAGTCCGGTCATCCCGATGTCGAAGGGGTTGTCGTACTGAACGAACTCCTTACCGCGCAACGAGTGCCCCATCGGAGCACCCACCTTCTCGGCGAGTTCGAGCAACTCGGGCCGCGCGTCCCGGACACCCGCTCCGGCGAAGATCGCGACCGTGTCGGCTTCGTCGATGGCGCCGGCCAGCGCTCGAACATCCTCGTCCGCAGGCACCAGCGCTGGCCTGCCGGTGCGGACGTACGCGGGCGCCGAGCGCGCCGCAGGTTCGTCCGCGATGTCCCCGGGCAACGTCACCACCGCGACGCCCGACCTGCCGACGGCATGCTGCAGCGCCGAGTGGACCACTCGCGGAGCCTGTTCGGGCGTACTGACCAACTCCGCGTACACCGAACACTCCACGAACAACCGGTCCGGATGCGTCTCCTGGAAGAATCCGGAGCCGATCTGCACGCTGGGAATGTGCGACGCGATGGCCAGCACCGGCGCGCCCGATCGGTTCGCGTCGTACAAGCCGTTGATGAGGTGCAGGTTGCCCGGCCCGCACGAACCGGCACAGACTGCGAGCTTGCCGCTCAACTGCGCCTCGGCGGCAGCGGCGAAGGCGGCGGCTTCCTCGTGGCGAACGTGAATCCAGTCGATGCCCCCGGCCTTCGAACCGCCACTGCGTCGTACCGAGTCGACGATCGGGTTGAGACTGTCGCCGACAATTCCGTAGATGCGTTGGACACCGGCTTCGATCAGTTGGCCGACGATCTGATCGGCGACAGTCTCGGTACTCAATTTCTTCGGGCTCCTTCTATGCTCTCGACAGTACGAACACGGGAATCTCGCGGTCGGTCTTCGTCTGGTAATCCGCGTAATCGGGGTACGCCTGGACGGCGCGTTCCCACCACACGGCCTTCTCCTCCCCCGTCACTTCACGGGCGATGTAGTCGGCACGATCGGTTCCGTCCTGCAACTCCACGAGCGGCTCGGCCTTCACGTTGTAGTACCAGACCGGGTTCTTCGGCGCGCCGCCCAGCGAGGCGACGGCCGCGTACTCCCCGTTGTGCTCGACGCGCATCAGCGGCGTCTTTCTCAGCTTGCCGGACTTGTTGCCGCGCGTCGTCAGCAAGATGACTGGCATTCCGTTCATCGTGGTGCCCTCGGTACCGCCGGACCCTTCGAGCAGTTCGGCCTGCTCGCGTGCCCAATCGGATGTGCTGGGTTCGTACTCTCCTGTCAATGGCATGCACTCGAGTCAACACCTGTACCGCCTGGCGCGCCACCGACCGTGCACACGCACATCGAACAGAGAAGTTCGGTGGACCGAATCCTTCTGTGCGTATACCCTGACGTAGGAGAACAGCACTGCCGAAGGAGTCAGCGTCATGACCTACGCACTTCCCAGCACCACCCCGCGTCGGCGCACTCATGTCGATACCGTCGACATCGCTGGGACCGCCTGGCCGGTCTACAAGGTCGAGGCGCTCGTGCTCGGAGCCCTCGTGTTTCTCGGCGCTCTGGCATTCACCACGTCGCTGCAGGTGGCAGTACTGACCAGTGCTGCGGCCACCGTCGTTACGTGGTGGACGCTGCTGTTCGCCGAACGCCGCGCGACCGTCCGCCGATAGCGTTCACGCATCCTTTGCTAGCCGCACCTGCTGTGAACCGGTGATCACGCACGCTCGGTGACCGAATGTGACCCTCGGTCACCGAGCGTGCATCAGCCGGCCAAGCAGCCTGGTCCGAGCAGCGCCTTCAAGTCACCCATCAAAGCCGACGTGGGCGTGACCCGCAGACTGTCGTCCAGCTTCATCGCCGTCACCTTGTCCCCACTGACCAGCCGGAGATGCACGTCGGACGTGCCCGGGTGACTCTTCAGAATCCGCTTCAGTGCTCCGACCTTGTCGGCCGTGCACTGACGGGTCGGGAGGCTGACGGCGAGAGGCTTCGCGACACCGACCGCCGAGAGGTCCGGCACAGCAAGGTCGTTGGCGATGAGGGAGATTCGATCGTCACGTACCGACACGCGCCCCTTGACGAGAACCACCGAATCCTCGGTCACGTCGGCGCCGAACACCGAGTAGGACTGCGGGAAGAACAGAACCTCGATTCCGCCGACGAGGTCCTCGAGTTGAGCCGACGCCCACGTGAGACCGTTCTTGTTGATCCGGCGGTTCACCGACGCGAGGATGCCGCCGATGGTGACCTGCGTACCGTCCTTGACATCGCCTTCGAGAATGGCAGGAATGTTGGTGTCCGACTGGGCCGCGAGCATGTGCTCGACGCCGAGCAGCGGATGGCCGGACACGTACAGGCCGAGCATCTCGCGCTCGAGCGCCAATCGGTGCTTCGATTCCCACTCGTCCTCGGGGACACGAACATTGAACACCGCGGAAATCGACTCGTCGGCGTCCTCTCCGCCGAACAGATCGAACTGTCCGATTGCCTCGGCCTTCTTCGTGCCCATGACCGAATCGATGGCGTCGGCGTGAATGAGCATCAAGCCCTTGCGCGGATGATTCAGCGAATCGAACGCACCCGACTTGATGAGCGACTCGGTGACCTTCTTGCTGCAGGCCGTCGCATCGATCTTGTTCAGGTAGTCCGAGAAGTCGGTGTACTTGCTCTTCTCCTCGCGTGCCCTGATGATCGACGCCACCACGTTGGTGCCGACGTTGCGGACCGCGCCGAGACCGAACCGGATGTCCTTGCCCACGGACGCGAAGTTGAGTTCGGATTCGTTGACGTCCGGGGGCAGGACGGTGATCCCGAGCTTGCGGCAGTCCGCCAGGTAGATGGCGGACTTGTCCTTGTCGTCGGACACGCTGGTGAGCAGACCGGCCATGTATTCGCCGGGGTAGTTGGCCTTGAGATAGCCGGTCCAGTAGGACACCAGACCGTATCCGGCTGCGTGCGACTTGTTGAACGCATATCCGGCGAACGGAAGAATGGTGTCCCACAGGGCCTTGATCGCGGGCTCGGAGAAGTCGTTGGCCAGCATTCCCTCACGGAATCCTGCGTACGCCTCTTCCAGCACCGACAGTTTCTTCTTACCCATGGCGCGACGCAGAATGTCGGCCTGTCCGAGCGAATACCCGGCGACCTTCTGCGCGATCTGCATGATCTGCTCCTGGTACACGATGAGGCCGTACGTGTCCTTCAGGATCTCCGCGAGAGGCTCTTCCAACTCCGGGTGGATGGGCTTGACCTCTTGACGACCGTTCTTGCGGTCGGCGTAGTCGTTGTGGGCGTTCATGCCCATCGGTCCCGGCCGATACAGGGCCAGAACGGCGACGATGTCCTCGAAGCCGGTGGGCTGCATTCGTCGCAGAAGATCACGCATCGCGCTGCCGTCGAGCTGGAACACGCCGAGAGTGTCTCCGCGAGCAAGCAATTCGTACGTCGCGGGGTCATCGAGCCCCAGCGTGTCGAGGTCGAGTTCGATCCCGCGGTTGCTCTTGATGTTGTCGATGGCGTCACCGATGACGGTGAGGTTGCGTAGGCCGAGGAAGTCCATCTTGAGCAGGCCGATGGCCTCGCACGAGGGATAGTCCCAACCGGTGATGATCGCGCCGTCCTGCGCGCGCTTCCACACCGGGATCGCGTCGGTCAGCGGCTCCGAGGACATGATGACCGCGCAGGCATGGACGCCGGCATTACGGATCAGCCCTTCCAGGCCACGCGCGGTCTTGTAGATCGTCGCGACATCGGGATTGGAATCGATGAGCGCACGAACCTCGGTCGCTTCCTTGTACCGCTCGTGCGCCGGATCGGTGATGCCAGCGACCGAGATGTCCTTGGCCATGATCGGCGGCGGCAACGCCTTGGTGATCTGATCGGCGATCGCGAATCCGGGCTGCCCGAACTGAACACGAGCCGAGTCCTTGATGGCGGCCTTGGTCTTGATGGTGCCGAACGTGATGACCTGAGCGACGCGGTCGCTTCCCCACTTCTCCGTCGCGTACCGAACCATCTCACCGCGGCGACGATCGTCGAAGTCGATATCGATATCCGGCATCGACACGCGTTCGGGATTGAGGAACCGCTCGAACAGCAGACCGTGCGGCAGCGGATCGATGTTGGTGATACCCATCGCGTACGCGACGAGAGAACCCGCGGCCGACCCTCGGCCGGGACCGACGCGAATACCCACGTCGCGGGCGTGTGCGATGAGGTCACCGACGACGAGGAAGTACGCCGGGAAGCCCATCTCCAGAATCACGCTGATCTCGTACTTGGCACGATCGCGGTATTCCTGGGGCACACCGCCGGGGAACCGCCATTCCAGACCCTTGTCGACCTCTTTGGCCAACCACGTACCCTGCGTCTCGCCTTCCGGCACAGGGAAGATCGGCATCCTGTCACGGTGGGCCCACACATCGTCGTACGGCTGGACGCGCTCGGCGATGAGCAACGTACTGTCGCACGCACCCGGCACCTGATCGTCCCAGAGGGCCCGCATCTCGGCGGCGGATTTGAGGTAGTAACCGTCGCCGTCGAACTTGAAACGGGTGGGATCGCTGAGCGTCTTACCGGTCTGGATGCACAGCAACGCCTCGTGGTTCTCCGCGGCGTCCTTGGTCACGTAATGGCAGTCGTTGGTGGCGAGCGGCGGAATCTGCAGCTTCTTGCCGATCTCGAGCAAACCCTCACGGACCCGACGCTCGATCGACAGACCGTGATCCATGAGCTCGAGGAAGAAGTTCTCCGGACCCCAGATCTCACGCCACTTCGCTGCCGCTTCGAGCGCCTCACGGTCCTGACCGAGACGCAGACGCGTCTGCACCTCACCCGACGGGCACCCCGTCGTCGCGATGATCCCCTCCGCATGCGCGGCGATGATCTCCTCGTCCATCCGGGCCCACTTGCCCAACTGCCCTTCGATGGACGCCAGAGAGGACAGCTTGAACAGGTTGCGCACACCCGTCGCGTTCTCCGCGACCATCGTCATGTGCGTGTACGCGCCACTACCGGACACATCGTCGGACTTCTGGCTGCGGTCACCCCACAGCACACGCTTCTTGTTGAACCGAGACTCCGGCGCGATGTACGCCTCGATACCGATGATCGGCTTGATGCCGGCCTTCTTCGCCTCGTTGTAGAACTCACTCGCGCCGTACATGTTGCCGTGGTCGGTCATACCGACCGCCGTCATCTCCAACCGACTCGCCTCTGCGAACAACGGCGCAATCTTGGCCGCTCCGTCGAGCATCGAATACTCGGTGTGGTTGTGCAGATGTACGAACGAGTCAGTCACGAAGATGTCTCCTACTGGGTCGAGCTAGATCGAGCCGGGTCGTACGGGCCGAGATGTCCGCGCGCGAAGTGCACCTGATTCTAAGCGCTCGAACCGACAGAGCATTCCTGGCTCTCGGTGTGTCCGGCCCCCGCGCGTGTCGGCCCTGGCCCGTCGTGCCGACGGTGTCGCCGCGCCTGCAACCGCTGCCGAACGGGCGTACGTCACGGAGTAGGAACGGGCCCGTCGTCCGGTAGCGGACCGACGACGTCCGCATAGTCGGGAAGAAGGGCGCGCACGGCGAATCGGCCTGCGATCGCGTCCGCGGGCAAGGCCTCGACCGCCCGAACCCCATCCCCGGCGTCGACGGTTCCGAGTTGCTCCGAAGAGCCGCGGACGATCAGCCCGACGACACATTCGCACCCCTCGAGCAAGCGTGCGGAAGACACTGCATCGATCTGCGATTGGCGATCCCACTGCCCGGTCGAACCATGAAGTCTCGACCCCGCCACGGCCGCCGAGCCCAGCACCGACGCCTCGGTTCCCGGCACTCCGATGGAGATGACCTGGGTCTGGACGCGCTCTATCGGAACTCGGAGCAGAACCTGCGCGATCCGTACGTCCTGCACCGCGTCGTACGCGCGAGCGGGTGCAACCTCGGCGTCGAACGACACCAACGCCCACTGCATCTCGGAATTGCTCCCCGCCGAGTCCGGGTCGGCGAAGTCCTCCGCGAGCGTCTCCTCCGCCCGCGCCAGGTACTCGGACACTGCTTCTCCGGTGTCCGGACCGAGGGTGTCGGTGTTCACCCCTGGCCGGGGCACCGGATTCGCGGTTCCGAGGGCGAACAGCAGAACCACCGCGGCCAGGACCGTCGCCGCGGCCGTTGCCGCACCCGACATCCGAGTCATGCCGCGCGCAGCACCTCGAGTGCGTGCTCGAGGTCGGCTGGATACTTGCTCTCGATCTCGACCCACCGACCGTCCGACGGATGCGCGAATCCGAGTGTCTTGGCGTGCAGCCATTGACGTTCCAGGCCGAGACGGTCAGCGAGCTTCGGGTCGGCGCCGTAGGTGAGGTCTCCGCAACACGGGTGCCGCAATGCGGAGAAGTGAACGCGAATCTGATGAGTCCGACCGGTTTCGAGGTGCACGTCGAGCAGGCTGGCCGCCTGGAACGCCTCGATGGTGTCGTAGTGCGTGATGCTCGCTTTACCGTCGGCCCGCACCGCGAACTTCCAGTCGTTGCTGCCGTGCCTACCGATCGGTGCGTCGATGGTGCCACTGCTCGGATCCGGATGGCCCTGCACGAGCGCGTGATAACGCTTCTCGATCGTGCGCTGCTTGAACGCCCGCTTCAACACCGTGTACGCGCGCTCGCTCGTGGCGACGACCATCACGCCCGACGTCCCGACGTCGAGGCGATGCACGATGCCCTGCCGCTCATGGGCACCGGACGTGGAAATCCGGAACCCCGCTGCAGCAAGCCCACCGATCACCGTCGGTCCCGTCCACCCGACGCTCGCGTGCGCCGCGACCCCGACCGGCTTGTCGACCGCGACGATGTCGTCGTCCGCATAGAGAATCTCCATGCCCTCGACCGGCTCCGCTTCGATGGTCAGCGCGCGAGCAGGTTCGGGAAGCAGCACCTCCAAGTACGCACCCGCCGACAACCGATCCGACTTCCCCAGTGCCGACCCGTCGACGGAGACGGACCCTTCCTCGGCGAGAGTCGCCGCGACCGTCCTGGACAGACCCAGCAGCCGCGAGACGCCCGCATCGACCCGCATGCCGTCCAAGCCGTCGGGAATCGGCATGGAACGCGATTCCCTCATTTCTGTCCCGCCGTTCCCGAGTCGGTGCTCGCTGCGGCATTCTTCTTCGACGTGGTGGCCCGCTCACCGTTCGGTTCGAATCCGAACAGGCTCAGCGCGACGAGGAGTATCGCCCCACAGACGATCGACGAGTCCGCGACGTTGAACACCGGCCACCATCCGATGGACACGAAATCGACCACGTGTCCCTGCAGCGGTCCGGGCGATCGGAAGAACCGGTCGATGAGATTTCCGAGAGCCCCGCCGAGCACGAGTCCGAGGCCGAGAGCCCACCACGGAGAGCGAAGGGTACGGCCGATCCGGATCACCCCGATGACGACGCATACCGCGACGATCGTCAGAAGCCAGGTCATGCCGGTGGCCATCGAGAACGCTGCGCCGGGATTACGCACCATCCGAAGTGTGACGACGTCGCCGATGATCTCCACCGGGTTGCCCGGCTTGATCCAGTGCACGGCCGCGATCTTGGTGATCAGGTCGAACGCGAGGACGACAACGGCGATCAGGACCAGCATCCTGGTACGCAGCGGCTTCGGTGCCACACCGGTGGCAGGGTCTGCGTCGGTGCCGGACACCACGGTGTCGTCGGGTTCGGCCTTCTGATCGCGGTGCGGGTCGGAGCTCGTCGAATCGGTCGGGCGGTCGTCACTCACCCCCCTATCATGTCGCATCGCCCCGGCACAGCCGAATCCCGGATCGACCCCGAGGGGTCCGCGGGCGGACCGCACGCGCACAGCTTCGCCGACGGTGTCCGGTGAAGTGGCCGGAGCGTGTCCGTAGCCTGGTCCCGTGATCTCGCCTTCCCGAAACCCGATTCGACGTATCCGAGTTCTCGCCGTGGCCGTCGCCGCCACCACACTGTTGGCCGGGTGCGGGTCGTCCGACGACGAGGCACCGTCGGAGACGGACACCTCCGCCACGACGTCGAGTGTGTCGCTGCCGGTGACTCCGGTGACGACCACCCTCGTCGACCCCGGCGCCGAGCCCAGGACCGCGGTGACGCGAAACATCTCCGGCGAACAGGCGGTACGGCTGACGACGCGATCGACCGTCACCCAGCAGATCGACGACCAGGCAGTACAGGACTTCTCGACGCCGAATCTGACGGTCCCGCTGACGGCACGTGCGTCGGGGGCCAGCGGTGACGAGGTCGATCTCACGATCGGGGTCGCGACGTCGGCGGATCAGCGTCTGACGGACCAGCTCGCCGCGGCCGACGGTTCCGGCGCCGGGTTGACCGTGACCGACGGCGGGGCCGTCACCGCACTGTCCATCACGCCTGCGGACGCGGCACAGGACGCAGCACGTGCGGCAATAGAACAAGCGTTGAACCAAGCGGTGTACCGGTCGATTTCCTTTCCCGAGGAAGATCTGGGAATCGGCGCGGTCTGGACGGCTCAACAGCAAGTCATCAGCGGTCTGACGCTCAATCAGACGACCACCGCAACTCTGCGCGCGCGGGAGGGTGACGTGCTGACGATCGACCTGCGAATCGATCAGACGCCGGAATCCACGACCCTGGAACTGCCCGACGACGCCGGCCAACTCGCGATCGACAACTACACGATGTCCGGCACCGGAACTCTGCGCATCGACCTGACGAAACCACTTCCGGTATTGGGAGAGGTGACCGTCGGTGGCAGTCAGCAATACAGCGACACCGACGGCACGACGGTTCTGCGTCAGGACATCAGTGACACCCTGGAATGGGCGTCGGAGTGAGGTCCGCAGCTGGATCGGTACGTACTGCCGCAGTGTGCGCGGGGGCTCTTCTGGTCCTCGGCGCCTGCGGTGGGACGGACGACGCGGGTGCCGCCGGTGCCGACACCGACACTTCCCCGGCTGCTCCGGTCACGGTCGTCGACGCCCCTGACGTTCTCTCCGGGTCCGTCGTCACCGACTCCGTAGATCTGCAATCCCGCATGCTGACGCCCAGCGACCTTCCCGACGGGTATGCGGTGGTTCCGGATCCGGTGCGTGATCTCGGGCTGGACCCGGCTCCGGAGTACGACTCGCCTGATCGGTCCGGCACCGAGCCGCAGGAGTGCGCCGACGTTCTCGCGGCTGTGGGGACGCAGTCGGCGGGCGCATCGGCGGTGGCGGACGTCAGGTACTCGGGACCGAATTTCTCGTCCATCGACGAAGACGCCGCCAGTTACGCAGGCGGCGAGGACGGTGCCGGAGGCGCTGGAGAGGCGTTCCGCACCGTGCAGGACACGCTCGTCGGCTGCGCCGAGTACACGGGCACGGACGCCGACGGGATCGACGTCGACTTCTCGCTGTCGGCTCGGGACCAGTCCCCGGTAGGTGACGCGTCGACGTCGTTTCGGCTCGCGACCACCAGCGAAGGGTTCACGCTGGTGTCCGACGTAGTGATCGCAGTAGTCGACCACACCGTGTTCCAGCTGTCCGTCACCAGTCAGGAAGGCGTCGACGCGGCATCGTTCACCGCACTCGCCGATGCAGCAGCCGAGCGTATACGTGGTGACCTCGGGTCCTGACCGAGACGAAGGCACACGAAAGCCGGTGCCGCACTCCGAACGAGGAGTACGGCACCGTCTTCGAGGTACCGCGAAAAGCTAGGTGACTACGCGCACGCAGGCGAGGTCAGCTGCGCCAGCTGGACGAGACCACATGCGTTCTCCTTGGACAGCTTCCATGCGCCGTCCTCGGCAACGAAGATGAAGTTGCCCGGGTTCGCCTGACCGTTGATGGTCAAGGTCGCGCCCGTGTTCAGGGTGCCGTCGCCGAGGTCGTCGACACTGGTGATCTCGACGGTGGCGCCGTTCTGCACAGCAGCGGCCGCGACCTGCTCGATGAGGCCCGGATCTTCCTCGGCGCCCTGGATGAGGGCCGCCTTCTCCTCGACCGGGACAGCCGGGTCGAGACCGCGAGCGAGTTCGGCGTTGAGCTCTTCAGCCGTGGGCACAGGTGGGTAATCGCCCGATGCCTCCGGTGCCGCCGACGCCGAGGACGTCGTGGAAGCTGCCGACGTCGTGGTCGTCGTGTCGCCACCGTCGTCCGAGCTACATGCGGTCATCGTCAGCGCAGCAGCGATCGCCACGCCGGCGACTACGGCCTTTCGGGTGTTACGGAGCTTCAAGTGCTTATCCCTTCGGTTGTACTGCTCAGTCGTTCACGTGAACCGGACATAGAGGCCGGTCTCGGCTGTTCCACTATGCCATTGGAGGCCTCGGGCGGAAAGAAGCGTCGCTACTCGCCGGTAGCCGAGAGCGTCATTTCAGGACGAGTCACTGTCATTTCAAACTGTCCAGTGGATCCGCCACAACGAGCTGCTCGTCCCCCTCTGCGAAAGTACGGGCTCGACCCGGTCCGGTGGACCGTGTCTCGAACCGAACCGTCACCACGGAGTGGCCTGCCCCTTGCACCCATCCGTGTCCGTGTTCAGGATGCCTCACGTCCATGCCCGGATGCCACCTCTGCTGCGGTTCTCTTACCGAAGGCACAATTTCGCCCGTGGTCGTGGGCGACGTGGACGTGTCCTCCGGTTCGTGATCGAGTTCGGGAAACAGCGACCCTTGCTGCACGGTGGACAGCCCGGCGAGGCCGACACCGACCAGCCGGATCGGACCGAGTTCCACCGGGTCCAGCACCTGACGCTGTGCCGTCGCGACGATGGTCTGCTTGTCCACGGTCGCGTACGGCAACGTCGCCGACCGAGTCACGATGCTCATGTCCGATTTCCGCAGCTTCAGCACCACCGTGCGTGCGCCGCGCCCGTCCTTCACCAGGCGTCGGTGCGCGGCTTCCGCGCTCCGTTCCACCGCAGACCTCAACTGCGCCAAGGTCACCAGATCGTGCGCGAACGTCGTCTCGGCGCTGACCTGCTTCGCTTCGGCGCGCTCGGCGACGGCTCGATCGTCGATCCCACGCGCCAGCCTGTGCAGCCCCGGACCCACCGTCGCACCGAGGATCGACGCCACTTCCGACTCCGGCGTCGCGACGAACTTACCGATCGTGTCGATGCCGAGCTTTCGAAGTTTCTCGTCGGCGACCGGCCCGATTCCCCACAACTTCCGCACCGGCAACGCAGCCATGAGAGCACTTTGTTCGGCCGGCGCGACCACAGTCACGCCGTCCGGCTTCGCCAGACCGGACGCGATCTTCGCGATCTGTTTACCGGAACCGGCGCCCAACGACGCCACGAGGCCCGTCCGTTCCATGACGAGTGCCCGCAGCATCTCGCAGAACTCCGCCACCTCGGCCGCGGTGGCGCCGACGAGTTCGACTGGCTCGCCGAACGCCTCGTCCATCGACAGCTGCTCGAGAACAGGCATCCTCGTGCGCAGACCGTCGAACACCGTCCGACTGACGCTCTGGTACAGCGCGCCGCGCGGCGGCAGCACGATCGCGCCGCCGCCCACCAATCTGCGAGCCTGATGCATCGGCATGGCGGAGCGCGCGCCGAAGACACGCGCCTCGTAGCTGCAGCCGGCGACGACACCGCGACCGCCTGCTCCGCCGACCAGAACGGGGCGTCCGCGCAAGGTGGGCCGGGTGAGCTGCTCGACCGACGCGAAGAACGCGTCCATGTCGAGATGCAGCACCCATCGCCTACTGCGAGCGTCGGTCACGACCGAAAGATACTCCGGAACGCAGACATCACAGTCCGTGCCTCATGGGATGCCGACACGACGGTCGAAGGCCATGTCACGACGCGTCGCCTCGGCCGGTACCGAGGTCGAAGCCGAGCGCTGCAGCCGCGTGCTCGGGCGTCGGATCGGCCCACAGATCCGCGTACACGTCGTTCGCGGACAGCGACCGCGTCACCGCTCTGTCGATGTACACCGTCCCGTCGAGGTGATCGGTCTCGTGCGCCACGATCCGCGCGGGCCATCCACCGAACTCCTCGTCGACCACGGCGCCGTGCAGGTCGGTGCACCGAAGCCGCACCGACGCCGCCCGAGGGACGACCGCCTGGTAGCCGGGCATGCTCAGGCATCCCTCGTAGAAGCTTCGCCGAGCCGACCCGACGTCGTCGTAGCGCGGGTTGACGATCACTCGGAACGGCAACGGCGTGCGCTCCCGCTGCGTCGCGACCTCCTCGGACACCGGGTACATGTCCTCGATCACCGCGATTCGCAGCGGGACGCCGATCTGCGGCGCAGCGAGACCGACACCGGGCGCGTCGTGCATCGTGGCCCGCATGACCTCGACGAGGTGTTCGAGCGTGCGCGGCTCGAGCTGATCGGTCAACGCGGCTGCCGCTGTGCGCAGCACCGGATCACCGACCGTGACGATCGGAAGGACGCCGTCGTGCGCGTGCGACAGCAGCTCACGGACGGCGCCTTCCATCACCGCGTCGCGGGTCATCGCGAACGGGTGACCGATACGCGGGTACCTTCCCCGAGTTCGACGGCGTCGTCGCCCGGATCACCGTCGACCAAGCTCAGGGCCAGAACCTCGCCGGCGATCAACGAGCGGTGCGTGTCGAGCCATTCGCGGCGTTCGGGCGGAACCTCGATGACGATGTCGATCCGATCGGACACCTCGAGGCCCAGTGTTCGGCGGGCCTCCTGGAGCTCACGGATTCGGTCTTTCGCCCACCCCTCGGCCTCCAGCTCCGCGGTCACCTTGGAATCGAGCACGACCAGACCGGCGTTGCCCGGCAGAGCGGCAGTGGAGTCCGGTTCGGCCGCAACCAGCTTGCGGGTGTACTCCGTCGGGAGCAGTTCGATGCCTGCGGCACTGACCGTGCCCGATGCATCCTCGCTCCACTCCCCTGCTTTGACCGCCTTGATGACCTTCTGGACGTCCTTGCCGATCCGAGGACCTGCCGCACGCGCGTTGACGACCAGTTCGAATTTGCCGTGCACGGCAACATCGTCGGTGAGGTCGACCTTCTTGACGTTGACCTCGTCGGCGATGATGTCGGCGTACGGACGCAGTCGTTCCGCGTCCTCGGCGGCGACGGTCACCTCGGGGAGCGGCAACCGCACCCGAAGGTTCTGGGCCTTCCGAAGTCCGAGTACCGCGCCGCACACCGAACGCACCTCGTCCATCGACTCGACCAACTCCGGATCGGCAGGCAAGTCTGCTGTCGCCGGCCAGTCCGCGAGGTGGACCGACCGTCCACCGGTCACACCGCGCCACACCACTTCGCTGACCAACGGCAACAGCGGCGCAGCAAGTCGCGTCACGACCTCGAGCACCGTGTGCAACGTGTCGATCGCGTCGGAGTCCTCGCTCCAGAACCGCGAACGTGACCGTCGCACATACCAGTTGGTGAGCGCGTCGCAGAACGTACGCAGCTCGTCGCACGCCCCTGCGATGTCGTGGACCTCGAGCGCTTCGGTGATCGCGTCCCGCGTCGCCGCCAGCTTGGCCAGAACGTACCTGTCCAGCACGTTCGGCGAATCCGTTCGCCACGTACCCGGCTTGCCTGCGTACAACTGCAGGAAACTCCACGCATTCCAGATCGGCAGCAACGCCTGGCGGACGCCCTCACGGATGCCTTGCTCGGTGACGATCAGGTTGCCACCGCGCAGGATCGGCGACGACATCAGGAACCAGCGCATCGCATCGCTGCCGTCTCGGTCGAACACCTCCTTGACGTCCGGGTAGTTGCCCTTGGACTTGCTCATCTTGAGACCGTCGTCGCCCAGCACGATGCCGTGCGCCGCAACGGTCTTGAACGCAGGACGATCGAACAACGCGGTCGCGAGCACGTGCAACGTGTAGAACCAGCCACGAGTCTGGCCGTTGTACTCGACGATGAAATCGCCCGGGTTGTGTGCTGTGGCATCCCCCGTCGTTCCGCTCGCCCCGGAAAACCACTCTGCATTCTCGAACGGGAAATGCACCTGCGCGTACGGCATCGACCCGGACTCGAACCAGCAGTCCAGGACCTCGGGAACCCGTCGCATCGTGGACTTGCCCGTCGGATCGTCCGGGTTGGGACGCGTCAGATCGTCGATGTACGGACGGTGGAGATCGTTCGGACGCACGCCGAAGTCACGCTCGAGCTCGTCGAGGCTGCCGTACACGTCGATACGTGGGTACTCGGGATCGTCGGACGTCCACACCGGGATCGGGCTGCCCCAGTATCGGTTTCGACTGATGTTCCAATCGCGTGCGCCTTCGAGCCACTTGCCGAACTGCCCGTCCTTGATGTGCTCGGGCACCCAGGTGATCTCTTGGTTGAGCTCCACCATGCGATCGCGGAACTTCGTCACCGCCACGAACCACGACGGGACCGCCATGTAGATCAGCGGCTGCCCGCTGCGCCAACTGTGCGGGTAGGAGTGCTCGATGGTCTCGTGACGTAGCAACCGACCGGACGCCTTCAGATCCTTGATGATGACGGGGTTGGCGTCGAACACCATCAGGCCCTGGTACGGCGGCACAAGTGCCGTGAACTTGCCACCGGGGTCGAGCGGCTGAACGACCTCGATGCCGTTCGCCGTCGCGACGTCCATGTCCTCTTCACCGAATGCCGGTGCGAGGTGCACGATTCCGGTACCCGAGTCGGTGGTGACGTAGTCCGCCTGCAGAACACGATGCGAATTGGCGTGCCCCAGAAAGAAATCGAACGGCGGAGTGTAAGTGAGGCCGACGAGTTCCGCGCCGGTGTGCTCGGACAACACCTCGGGCTCGTCGCCGAGTTCGCGGGCGTAGTGCGCGAGACGTTCCGCGGCCAACACGTAGCGTTCGCCGTCGGTTCCGCGGACCTGCACATAGCGAACATCGGGATGCACTGCGATCGCCAGGTTCGACGGCAGAGTCCAGGGCGTCGTCGTCCAGATCAGTGCACCTGCACCGTCGAGAGGCGACGCGGGTGCCGTCAGCGGCATCGTGACGGTGACCGCCGGGTCCTGACGCATCTTGTAGGCGTCGTCGAGCCGAGTTTCCTGGTTGGACAACGGGGTCTGTTCGTACCAGGAATACGGAAGGACTCGATAACCCTGATAGATCAGGCCCTTGTCGTACAACTCCTTGAACGCCCACATGACCGATTCCATGAAGTCGACGTCGAGCGTCTTGTAGTCGTTGTCGAAATCCACCCAGCGGGCTTGACGGGTGACGTAGTCGCGCCACTCGTCCGTGTACCGCAGAACCGACTGCCTGCAGTAATCGTTGAACTTGGCGAGACCCATCTCGTCGATCTCGGATTTGTCCTTGATCCCCAACTGCTTCTCGGCTTCGAGCTCCGCGGGCAACCCGTGGCAGTCCCACCCGAACCGACGCTCCACCTTCTTACCGCGCATCGTCTGAAAGCGCGGAACGAGGTCTTTGACGTACCCGGTCAGCAGGTGACCGTAATGGGGAAGACCGTTGGCGAACGGCGGGCCGTCGTAGAAGACGAACTCGTCCGCACCCTCGCGACGGTCGACGCTGGCACGGAACGTTCCGTCCTCGGCCCAGAAATCGAGCACTCTGCGCTCGAGGTCTGGAAACGACACACCCGCGGCTTTCGGACCAACCATGTCGACCAACGGGTACTTGTCACCGTCGGTCCTCGCGACATCGCCGCTCTTCGAATCTTCGGTACTCATGACGGACGCTCCTGCCGTGCCGACGCCGTCGCTTCTGCGACGGCGATAGTTTCCTCGGCACGGGGACGACGATCGACGTGTGGGACGTCGACTACCGCGGTACCACCCCGCTTGCTTCATCGACGCCGGAAAACGATCCCTCGTCGACGAAGCCACTCGCACTGCTGTGACGGGCTTACCCGTTCGGTTCTACTGAGCCGACCCGACCTCGACGGTCGATTCGGCCGTTCTTCCGAATGCTCCCCGGGGATGACCGGATCATCGCGTTTTTCTCGACAGTCGTTGTTCTCGACAGTCGTTGTTCTGTTCTCGATGTTCGTGATGACGACATCGGACACCTCGAGGGTAACCGAAACGTCCACACAATCGATTCTCGGGTGGCGACTACTTCTCGGGTGGCGACCTGCGGCCGGTCAGCGCGCCTGCCAGCAACAAAATCGCGCCGACGATGCAGACACCGATGCACCCGTACGCCCAGACGACCGATCCGGTCGTCAGGGCGATGACCAGCAGCGCGAACCCGACACCCGCTGCGCACAGCGTCAAGACGAGCACTACGCGCCTCGTTCCGCACGAGCCGGCTCACGCCGGGCGGGTTTCACGTCCGCAGCCATGCCGAACAGGCTGGGCGAGAATGCGTCAGTTGTTGCCCTTGGCATACGACTGGCTGTAGCCCGACGACTGCTCGTTCTGGTTGAAGCTGTCCGACCCGTTGTCCACCGGCAGAGCCGAGGAACGGTTCTCGAGCTCTTCGAGCTGGGATTCCAGGTAGGACTTGAGACGGACACGGTACTCGCGCTCGAACGTCTTGAGCTGCTCGATACGACCCTCGAGCACCGAACGCTGCTCGTTGATCGTCGCCATGATCTCGGTGTGCTTGCGCTCGGCGTCCGCCTGAAGAGCATCGGCCTTCTCCTTGGCCTGACGAAGCTGTGTCTCGGACCTCGTCTGAGCGTCGGACAACAGCGATTCCGACTTCTGACGAGCGTCGGTGACCATCGCCTCGGAGCGGGTCCGTGCGTCGGTGACGAGACGCTCTGCATTGGTGCGAGCGTTCCCCAGGAGCTGCTCGGACTCGGTCTTGGCGTCGCTGGTGAGCCTGTCGGCCATCTCCTGCGCGAGTCCGAGAATCTTCGCGGCTTGCATGTTGGAGTCGCCACCCTGCGCCGGCGCAGCCGCAGCCACGGGAGCAGGCGCCACCACCGGGGCGGGCTTGGGTGGCTCGACGGGGCGCTGAGGCTCCGGAGCCTTCTGCTGAACCGGAGCGGGCTGAGCCGGACCGGACTGTCGAGCCGACTTGGCATCCGACAGTTCCTGATCGAGCTCGCCCACGCGCTGGCGCAGGTCTGCATTCTCCTCGATCAGTCGCGACAGCTCTTGCTCGACGAGATCGAGGAAAGCATCCACCTCGTCTTCGTTGTAACCGCGCTTACCGATAGGCGGCTTGCTGAAAGCGACATTGTGCACATCAGCTGGAGTCAGCGGCATGGAAGGATCCCTTCACGCGTCTTGAGGCGGTAGAGCAAGCATTCAGTTATATCCCATTCCGCACTTGCCGGAACAATCAAACTGTAACTGGCGTCCATTCTGTCACATCGGTTGCGCAGGTCGCGCCTGTCCCCGATGTCTTTCATCAAAGTTCGATCAGTTCACGATCCCAGACTCCGCACGACGGACATCAGGATGAAAACGCCGAACAACAACACCATGATCGACAAGTCCAGTCGAACTCCCCCGAGATTCACGGGGGGAATCACTCTTCTCAGCAGCTTGACCGGTGGATCGGTCACGGTGAATATCGCCTCGAGCAAGACAACGACGATTCCCGACGGCCGCCAATCCCTGGCGAACGTCCTGATGAATTCGACGATGATGCGGCCGATGAGAAGAAGCCAGAAAATGAACAGTATGAAGTAGATCACCGCGAACAAGGCCACAGGTCATACTCTGCCCGAAAAGGTCGACTCGATCAAAGCGAGCAGGTCAGAGACCTGTTCGAATCGATCGAGCCGAAGGAACGCACCAGTGCTGTCGATTGTCATTGCTGACTGTAGAAGCCCGTCTCGGCGATGCGACGCCGTTCCTGGGGGGACACGTCGATATCTGCCGGCGAGAGAAGAAATACTTTCGTTGCGACCTTGTCGAACGAGCCGCGAAGGGCGAAGGCGAGCCCTGCGGCGAAATCGACCAGACGCTTGGCGTCGGCATTGCTCATCTCGACGAGATCCATGATGACCGGAGTTCCGTCACGGAAACGCTCGCCGATCGTCCTGGCTTCGCTGTAATCGCGGGGACGCAGGGTGGTGATCTTCGACAACGCGCTGCCGTCGTCCGCCACCGGGCTACGGCGGGTCTCCGCGCGCGTCATCGGCTCACTGCGCAGGCTGCGCTCCTGCGCGTCCATACGGGTGTCCACCGCGAGGTTGCCACGAGTGGACACGCCTCGTCCGGCCCCGGCCGACCGCGACGAGCGACCGCCGATGGGGGCAAGTGTCGGCGCGGAGCGAGGTGCCTCGTACTCGTCGTAGTCGTCGTCGAGGTCCTCGATCTCGGCACGGGACGAGCGCCGCGAGGAGAACGACGGCTTCGCGAACTCCCGGTCGTCGTCCGCGTAGGGATCGCGGCCGCGGACGGAGTGCCGCGATTCCGGCTCGTCGAGGTAGTCGTCTTCGTAGTCCGCAAGAGGAACCATGCCGAAGTACGCCTTGAACTTGTGCAGGGTACTCATTGATGCAGCCTTCCGTGCCGGGTACTTCGTTGCCGGTCTCCAGGTTCGCAAGTGTCAGGTGTGACTGATGTGATCCGTGGACTGTACTGGCGAGGTTATCGGCCGAGGGCCGAGTATTGCGGTACCGACACGCACGCACGTCGATCCGTGTAGAACAGCAGCCTCCAGATCGCCCGTCATCCCCGCGGACAGCTCGACTGCATCCGGGTGCTGCTCGAGCAACTGCTGGTGTACGGCCGACAGATCGGCGAATGCGTGATCCGGATCCGAGTCCAACGGCGGAACGGCCATCACTCCGGACAGGGTGAGCCCGTCGGTGTCGGCCACCTGATCGGCCAGCTCGAGTAGATGCTCTCGCTCGACTCCACCGCGATGGACGTCTCCGTCCAGACTCACCTGAATCAGGACCTCGAGCGGAGTGGACCTGGCCCCGTCGGACTGTGCTGCGTCCACCGCCTTGCCGAGAGCGGACACCAAGCGATCACTGTCGACCGAGTGGATCGACGTGGCCCATCTCGCGACGGATTTGGCCTTGTTACGTTGCAGATGCCCGATCATGTGCCACCGGGCCGGTTCGGTACCGAACGCTCCGGCCAATTCGTCGACCTTCGCCGACGCGTCCTGCTCGCGTGACTCGCCGAAGTCGCGGCATCCGAGACCGTGGAGAATCTCGATGTCCGACGCCGGGAAGAACTTGGTGACCGGAAGCAACATCACGTCGTCCACCGAACGGCCGGCGGCGGCGCACGCGGCGGCGAGCCGAGCCTCCACCGAGCGAAGTGCCTCCGAGATCTCGGATTCTCTGGTCGTCGTCATATCGACAGTCAAGCAGGACCGTCGGTGCGGCCGGCCGAGGTGTCCATCCAGATCACGCTTGCCGATCGTCCCGTCGGCGACCCGCGCCGATGGCTGAACAGGGTTCGGTCTTCGATGGTGCACCGAGGATCGACGGCGATCGACGTCACGCCGAGTCCGTGAAGTTGCCGTCTGATTCCGTCGCGGATGTCGAGGCCGGGCGTCTTTCTGACGGTGGTCGTGGCGCTACCGGGAAGGTGCTTCTCCACGTCGGCCTGCATGTGCGCGGGTACCTCGTACTGACGCCCGCTCGCGGCCGGACCGAGGAAGGCACCGATTCGACGTGTATCGGCTCCGAGCGCCACCATCGCCTCGACCACACGGGGAACGATGCCGATGCGCGCTCCGACCCTTCCGGCGTGTACAGCCGCGATCACACCGGCCTCGTCGTCGGAGAGCAGGACCGGCACGCAGTCCGCGGTGAGGACGACGAGTGCTAGATCACGGCTGGTCGTGACCAACGCGTCGGTGACCGGAACGGGCTCGGGGGTCGGACCGTCGACGACAGTGACGGTCCGTCCGTGGACCTGTTCCATCCACACCAGTCGACCAGCGCCCATGCCGAGCTCACTACCGAGCCGCTCGCGGTTGGCGGCCACGGCCGACGGTTCGTCGCCGACGTGGTCGCCGAGGTTGAAGCTGTCGTACGGCGGCGCCGACACCCCGCCTGCCCGCGAGGTGGTGACCCTACGAACCTTGAAGTCGTTCTCCGCCATCGGCGATCAACGACGCATGAACGACGGCACGTCCACATCGTCTTCGCCGTCGTCCTCGGTGACGGGCACACGCCGACCCGAGTTGTTCGACCCTGACGATCCCGAGTTCGAGGACTGAAGCGGAGGCAGGCTGCTGCCGTTACCTGCACTGCCTGCACCGACCGGGTCACGGAACACGGCACCGGATTCGGTGGAGTCGGACCGAGACGACACCTCGCCGGATCGTGCGGATCCGATGGTGCTGCGTGAGGCGCCCGGAGCTGCTTCGACGGGACGTCTCGTCGGCGTCCCTCCATCGAAACCGGCTGCGATGACGGTGACGCGCACCTCGTCGCCGAGGGAATCGTCGATGACGGTTCCGAAGATGATGTTGGCGTCGATGTGTGCCGCTTCCTGGACGAGCGACGCAGCTTCGTTGATCTCGAAGAGTCCGAGGTCCGAGCCTCCCGCGATCGACAGCAGCACGCCGCGCGCACCTTCCATCGACGCTTCGAGCAACGGCGAGTTGATGGCGGACTCGGCTGCCTTGATGGCGCGACCCTCGCCGCGCGACGAACCGATTCCCATCAGCGCGCTACCTGCCCCCGACATGACGCCCTTGACGTCGGCGAAGTCGACGTTGATCAGGCCAGGCGTGGTGATGAGGTCGGTGATGCCCTGAACGCCGTTCAGAAGCACCTCGTCGGCGCTGCGGAACGCGTCCATCAGGCTGACGGCTGCGTCACCGAGCTGGAGCAGTCGGTCGTTGGGGATGACGATGAGGGTGTCGCAGGACTCGCGCAGTTGCTGGATCCCGGTATCGGCCTGCCCTCCGCGCCGCTTGCCCTCGAAGGAGAACGGGCGCGTGACGACGCCAACGGTGAGAGCGCCGAGCTTGCGAGCGATGTTGGCGACGACGGGTGCGCCACCGGTACCGGTGCCACCTCCCTCGCCTGCGGTGACGAAGACCATGTCGGCGCCCTTGAGCACCTCTTCGATCTCGTCCTTGTGATCGTCGGCTGCCTTGCGGCCGACTTCGGGATCGGCGCCTGCGCCGAGACCACGGGTGAGCTCACGGCCGACATCGAGCTTGACGTCGGCGTCGCTCATCAGCAGCGCTTGAGCATCGGTGTTGACCGCGATGAACTCGACTCCCTTGAGTCCCTGTTCGATCATGCGGTTGACCGCGTTAACGCCGCCGCCGCCGATGCCGACGACCTTGATTACGGCGAGGTAGTTGTGCGGGGGCGTCATTGGCTCTCGCCTTCCGTGGTTGTGTACTGGTCCGTCTTCGTACTCGGCTGATGCGCTTCGACAAAACCCTCAACCTAAACCATAGGCTTAAGGTTATGTCAAGTACTCGACGCTCGGAACGCTATTCACCGCAACGGAGATACGCCATTAGGCGCGCCGAGAAGTCGAGAAAAGAATTTGGGTTTCGTGAAAGTCACTTGGTGGTGGGCAGGTCCGGACTCGACACATCCAGGATTTGCCCCGGTTGAGACAATAGCGCAAGAGCCACAGCGGATTTCCGCTCGGATCTGTCGCGGTCTCCCCACACCACCGTCCTACCGTCGAACAGGATCACGGACACGTCCGACGCCGAACCCGCCCGAATCTCCCCGACCTGCACCCGCAGCGGTTCGGGCAACGAATCGAGCACTGCGAGAGCACTTTCCGTCGGCGGATCGCCTGTCACCGGGTTGTCGGTGACCAGACGAATCACTCCGGGAGGCGGCGGGGCGACGGCGAAATCCACGGCATCGGCGTCGAGCAGGTGGGTTCCGTCCGGTCGGTCGACGAACACGACCGGTACCCGCTCGGTGACGGTGACCCGGATGGTCGACGGGTACATCCGTTGCACCCGAACCGAAGCCAACGACGGAATCGACGCGACGCGCCGAGCGGCCGCGCCGGTGTCGACTCGAACGAGCTTCTCCCCCATCGGCACCGCCAGATCGGCGATCACCTCATCCTCGGAGACCGACACCGCACCGCGTACGTCGATGGTCCGCACCGTCAGCACAGGTGAGAAGTACACGACGGCAAACCCCGCAAGTACGACGGCGACCACGGCGGCCGCGATCGTTCCAGCGCGTCGACGCGATCGCGACACCTTCGCGCGTTCGTCCTCGCGAGCCCGACGACGATCTGCTCGTTCCTGGGATTCGGCGCTCGGACGGGTGGTGTCGCGGTTGTCCCGGCGTGCGTACGCGCCCCGGTCCCGAGCTCCGCCCTTCGATGCACTGCCCGTGTCGACCTTGCCCGGGCCGCTCGGCGTTCCGGTGTCGGTCCGAGCGGCGTCCTCGCCGGAGGACGTGTCCTCGGTCGGACGCTTCGGACGAGACGTCACTGCGACGCCCGGCCGTGCCCGATCCGGAAACTCGTCCTCGAACGCAGCGCGTCGAGGATCGGCCCGGCCAGCATGGTGACGTCCCCGGCACCCATGGTGATGACGACGTCGCCGGGCTCGGCAAGAGACGCCACCTGCTTCGCCACCAGCGACAGGTCCGGTTGATAGATGACGGGCTTGGTCACTGCAGACGCGACGAGAGCTCCCGTCACGCCGGGAAGCGGTTCCTCACGGGCACCGTAGACGTCGAGGACGACCACCTCGTCGGCGATGGACAGAGCCTCACCGAACTCCGCTGCGAACGTCTCCGTACGGGAGTACAGGTGCGGTTGGAACACGACGACGACCCGGCCGCGTTCGCCCGCCCCTGCGGCGCTCGTGACGAGTTGCTGAGCTGCGCCCAGCACGGCACGCACCTCGGTGGGATGGTGCGCATAGTCGTCGAACACGCGGATGCCGTGTTCGCGCCCGCGAATCTGAAAACGTCGGTGCACACCGCCGAAGCCCGCAAGACCTTCCAGCAGATCCGTCGCTGCGGCGCCTGCCTGGGTTCCGGCTGTGAACGCGGCCAGTGCGTTCAGTGCCGTGTGTCGTCCGGGAACGCCGAGTCTCAACGTCCGCGGGCTCTCCTCCCCCGCGATCAACAGTTGGGCGACGCCTCCGACGTCCTCGGGTTCCCACTTCAGCAACCGAACCGCCATGTCCACGTCGCCCGCGTCGGTGTCCTCGGATCCGTATCCCAGCACGCGTACGCCCGGGAGCGCTCGTTCGTGGACGCGCCGAGCCAGAGCGGCCGATCCTGGATCGTCCATGCAGGCAACGAGCACTCCACCCGGTCCGAGCAACGCCGCGAAATCGTCGAAGACCTGCGTGTACGCCTCGGGAGTACCGAAGTAGTCGAGGTGATCGGCCTCGATGTTGGTGACGATGACGACGTTCGGGCTGTACTGCAGGAGCGAACCGTCGCTCTCGTCTGCCTCGGCGACGAACACGTCACCACTGCCGTGGTGCGCGTTGGTGCCGGCCTCGTTCAGTTCTCCACCCACCGCGAACGACGGATCGAAGCCACAGTGCTGCAGCGCGACGATCAACATCGACGTGGTCGAGGTCTTGCCGTGCGTGCCGGACACCAGCAGTGCCCGATAACCCTCCATCAGCGATGCCAACACCGTCGGCCGGAGCACGACGGGAATTCCTCGGCGCCCGGCTTCGACCAGTTCGGGGTTGGTCTTGGGTATCGCGGCGTGCGTGGTGACCACCACCGTCGGACCACCGGAGATCAAGTCGAGAGCCGAGGCATCATGACCGACACGAACCTGTGCACCACGAGCGCGCAGTGCCAGAACCCCCCGGCTTTCCTTCGCATCGGAGCCGGAGACTTCGCCGCCACGAGCGAGCAGAATCCTGGCGATGCCGGACATGCCGGCACCCCCGATTCCGACCATGTGAACCCGTCGGAGATCCTCCGGCAGTTCGGCGGGTAACTCGGGCATGTCCGTCCTTTCGGTACCACCTTGTCGTGCCACGACCGTCACACGCCTCGTCGACGCTGGGAGGCGACGTCGAGCACGATTTTCGCCACGGTCGCCGCGGCGTCGCGGTGGCCCGCGCTCGCGGCGCTCTTCGACATCGCTTCCACTCGTGCAGAGTCTGTGATCAGGTCGATCACCTCAGCGGCGATGTATTCCGGAGTCACCGATCCGTCGGCCACGAGTATGCCTCCCCCGGCGTCGACGACGGGGCGTGCGTTGAGTTCCTGTTCACCGTTCCCGTGCGGCAACGGAACGTACACCGCGGGCAGACCCGTCGCCGACACTTCGGCAACCGTCATGGCGCCCGATCGACAGATGGCCAGGTCCGCAGCGGCGTACGCCAGGTCCATGCGGTCGATGTACGGAACGGCGACGTACGGTGCTGGCGCATCGGCCGTCGGTACCTCGATCGAATTCTTGGGTCCAACGGCATGCAGTACCGACACTCCGGCTTCGGCCAATCGGTCCGCGGCGCCCGACACGGCGTCGTTGAGCGACCTGGCACCCTGCGATCCGCCGAACACCAGCAGTACGGGGCCGCTCCCCGGCAACCCGAAGTACTCGCGAGCCTCGGCGCGCATCGCCGCTCGGTCCAGCCCGGTGATGGTCGGTCGCACTGGAATTCCGACGATGTCCGCGTCCGAGCGGCCACGAGCGGACACGCCGGATCCGGCCACCGCGGCGAGGACACACGTCGCGACCTTCGCACCGACCTTGTTCGCGATCCCGGCACTGGCATTGGCCTCGTGGACGATGACCGGAATCGACCGGCTGCGTCCGAAGGTTCGCCGTGCAGCAAGGTAGGCGGGCAGGGCCACGTAGCCACCGAACCCGATCAGTACGTCGGCGTCGACGGCCGCGAAGACCGCCCGGGTGGCCCGTACCGACCGAATCACACGCCCCGGCAGCCGGACCAGATCCAGGGTGGGCTTACGCGGAAGCGGGACCGGAGGAATCAACTCGAGCTGGTAGCCCCGCGCCGGTACGAGCGTGGTCTCGAGTCCACGCTCGGTTCCCAGAGCGGTGATCCGTACCGAGTCGTCGAGCGCGCGCAGTGCGTCCGCGACAGCCAATGCCGGCTCGATGTGTCCCGCGGTCCCACCGCCCGCGACGACGACGGACAAGTGTGTGGGAGATGCATTCACCGTCGATATCCTCGCGTATCCGAGTGTCCGTGCGCACCGCGGGGTTGAGCGCCTGCGCGCGGTGCTGCGCTGCGGCCTCCAACTGCACCGCTGCGGCCTCCAACTGCACCGCCACGGGGAAGTGCCGCGCCGGTTCTGCGTGGTTCGGAACGACGAGGGGGCTCGCCCGCTCGAGCTCGACCCGCCCTGCCACCGGCGTCCGGTGCACGACGCTGCGACGAACCGCTCTCGATCCGACGGCGAATTTCGCGATCGAGCGCAGGCCGGGTCGACTTGGATCTGGCCGCGGCGGCACGCAACGGAGAGAACGATGCGGGCATCGGGAGTCGCAGCACACGGTCCAACCGCGAGTCCTGCCCGGAGTGCAGAGCCGCGATGGCTTCCGGTTCGTGCCGGGCGGCGTTGGCGATGATGCCGAACATCATCAGCGTGATCGCCGTCGACGAGCCGCCGTAGGACACGAGCGGAAGCTGAAGCCCGGTGACCGGAAGCAGCCCGACCACGTACCCGATGTTGATCATCGCCTGGGCGAAGATCCAGGTCGTCGAACCCGCCGCGAGCAGACGCAGGAACGGATCCACCGAACGCATCGCGATGCGCAGACCGGTGTAGACGAACAACGCGAACAGGCCCAGTACCGCGAGGCAACCGATGAAACCCAGTTCCTCGCCGATGATCGCGAAGATGAAGTCGTTGTGCGCGTTGGGCAGGTAGCTCCACTTGGCGCGACTCTGCCCGAGACCGACACCGAACGGCCCACCGTCGGCGAGCGAGAACTTGGCCTGGTTCGACTGGTAACCAAGACCCTGCGGATCGTCGCCGGGGTTCAGCCAGGCCTTGATTCGGTTCGAGCGATATCCCGCGGTGAACGCGAGCACCGTCGCCGCGGCGATACCGCCGCCGACGATGATCGCGAAGAGCCTGGCGTCGAGACCGGCGAACCACAGCAGCGACACGAGAATGATGCCGATCGCGATGGCGGTACTGAGATTCGGCTGCAGAACGACTAGTCCCGCCATCAGCAGCGCTGCGGGCACGAGCGGAATGAGAAGTGATTTGAGGCTGGCGTGCTCGCTACGGCGCGATGCCAGCAGATGAGCACCCCACAGAACGAGCGTGACTTTCGCCAGCTCCGACGGCTGGAACGAGACGCCGGCGACATTGAACCATCGGCGCGCGCCGTCGGCGCCCTCCGATCCGATACCGGGAATGAGCACCATCATGAGCATGACGACGGAAAGGCAGAACAGCGGGAACGAGACCTTCCGCAGCACGCGCACGGACGTACGCAGCGCGACGTAGAACGCCACGACGCCGAGACCGACACCGATCAGCTGCTGTGTGAACAGGGTGTACGCCGATCCGTCGGTGGCGTACGCCTCGGCTGCCGACGACGACAGCACCATCACCAGGCCGAGAATCGTGAGCAGAGCGGCAACGGTGACGATCAGGTGGAACGACGCCAAAGGACGGCCGAGCCACAATCCGATCCTGGTGCGCGGCGAGTTCGCCGGGGCATTCTCAGGACGGGCCATCAGGATTGCCCGCCCGACCGTGTAGTGCCGAGCGCGTGCACGGCGTCCGCGAAGCTGCGGCCACGGTGGCCGTAGTCGACGAACATGTCGAGCGACGCGGCGGCGGGGGCGAGAAGCACCGTGTCTCCCGGTCCGGCTCGCCGGGCGGCCTCGTCGACCGCGGCGCGCATCACGACTTCAGCATCTTCCGCCACATGAGTCACACCAGCATCGTCTCTCAGCGGGAACTCGACAACGGGAACATCCGGTGCGTGTCGCGCCAAAGCCTCTGCGATCTGCGTCCCATCACGCCCGATCAGCACCGCAGCGACGAGTCTGGGCGCCACTTCGGCCACGAGCTCGTCGACCGATGCTCCCTTGAGGAGACCACCGGCGATCCAGACGACGTGCTCGTGCGCGAGCAACGACGACCTTGCTGCGTGCGGGTTGGTCGCCTTGGAATCGTCGACGAACGTCACACCCCCCACGGTGCGGACGACCGACGCACGGTGTGGCCCCACGTCGTAGGTGCGAATCCCCTCCGCCACGGCCTCTGCCGGGGCGCCGATCGCGCGGGCGAGCGCCGACGCCGCCAACGCGTCCATCGTCCCGGCCGGACCGGACGGGCTGACATCGTCCACCGACATCAAGTGCAGACGCTCGCCGAAAGCGTTGTCCACCAACTGCCCGTCGATCACGCCGAGTTCCCCGGGCGCGGGGTCTCCGAGGCGGAATCCGACCACTCGATCGGCGCGAGCCGAGCCTGCCAGGGCCGCTGCCCGCGCATCGTCGAGACCCACCACCCCGACATCGCCGACGAGCGCTCGTGCTTTGGCGTCGACGTAGCCGTCCATACCACCGTGCCAGTCCAGATGATCCTCGGCGATGTTGAGGACGACACCCGCCGCGGGCCGGACGGACGGAGCCCAGAACAACTGGAACGACGACAACTCGACGGCGAGGACCTCCGGATGCGGGTCCGACTGCAGAGCGTCGAGCACCGGCAGACCGATGTTTCCGCACGCCGCACTCGCCATGCCGGCCGATTCGAGGATGGACGCCAACATCGAGGTGGTCGTGGTCTTCCCGTTCGTTCCCGTGACCACCAGCCATGTCGTCGGCGGGCCGTACACACCCGCGCGGTCGACGTGCCAGGACAGCTCGATGTCTCCCCAGATCGGAATACCGAGTGCGGCGGCACGCGCGAGCACCGGCGCGTCCGGGCGAAAGCCCGGACTGGTGACGACGAGCGCGATCGAATCGAATGCGGAACCGTCCGCGAGAAGGTCGTCCTGCAGGATGCCGTCGGCACCGGCTGCATGCGCCTTGTCCACCGCGGCCGGGTCGGTATCGGTGACGAGTACTCGCGCACCGAGGGCGCGGAGCGGCCCGACGGTCGCCAACCCGGATACCCGTCCCCCGGCGACCAGCACGGTCTTGTCCCTCAGCCACGCCACGTCGTCGGACATCGCACTCCCCTTCACCGGATTCGAGCTCTATCCACCGACAGCGGCGAGGTACTCGCTGTAGAACAAGGCAAGGCCGACGGCCGACGCGATGGCCGCCAGTAGCCAGAACCTGATGATCACCGTGGTTTCTGCCCAGCCTGCGAGCTCGAAGTGGTGATGGAACGGCGCCATACGGAACACACGCCGTCGACTCGATCGGAACACCGCGACCTGGATCACGACGGAGGCTGCCTCGGCGACGAACAGTGCCGCGATGACGACCATGATCAGTTCGGTACGCGTCACGATGGACAAGCCGGCGATGAGTCCACCGAGGGCCAACGACCCGGTGTCGCCCATGAAGATCTTTGCTGGAGCTGCGTTCCACCACAGGAAACCGATGCAGGCACCGGCAGCGGCCGCGCAGATGAGCGCCAGGTCCAGAGGGTCACGCACGTCGTAGCATCCGGGGCCTGGATTGGTGGAGCAGGACTGGCGGTACTGCCAGAAGGTGATGACGGTGTAGGCGCCGAGGACGAGCGTCATCGAACCGGCCGCAAGACCGTCGAGTCCGTCCGTGAGGTTCACGGCATTGGACCATGCCGTGACGAGGAAGTAGCACCACACGATGAACACGAGTGGGCCCAGGCTGACCGTCGCGATATCGCGCACGTAGGAGAGCTGCATGCTAGCTGGAGTGAGCCCGTTCTCACCCTTGAACTGCAGTGCGAGGATGCCGAACAGAACTGCGGCGAACAGCTGGCCGACCAGTTTCGCTGTCTTGTTCAGACCCAGATTGCGCTGCTTGCGAATCTTGATGAAGTCGTCGAGGAAACCGACGAGACCCAGGACCGTGGTCAACCCGAGAACCAGCAACGCGGACGCCGACGGCCCGTCGGCGTCGTAGCCGATTCCGATCAGGTGCGAGCCCCAGTAACCAGCCCAGAGACCGGCGAGGATCGCGACTCCGCCCATCGTCGGCGTGCCACGTTTGGATTGATGACTTGCCGGGCCTTCGACGCGGATCTCCTGGCCGAAGCCTTGTTTGGAGAACGCCTTGATCAGCACCGGTGTCAGCAGAATCGCCACAGCGAGCGCGATGCCTCCGGCGAAGAGGATCTGTCTCACTGCGGTGCCTCCCCGTTGGTTGTCGTGTTCTCCCCGGCGTCCTCGCCGTCCTGCAGCAGTGTGTCGGCGACGGTCCACAGTGCGACGGACTGCGATGCCTTCACCAGCACGATGTCATCCGGTCGAAGTTCTTCCCTCAACACCGCGACGGCAGATTCCCGATCGGGAACCAACATCGATTCGTCGCCCCAGGAGCCTTCCATGACTGCGCCCTGGTGCATGGCTCTGGTCGGGCGGCCCGACTCGACGATGATCAACCTGGACACGTCGAGCCGTACCGCAAGGCGTCCGATCGCGTCGTGTTCGACGACGGAATCCGGCCCCAGCTCGCCCATCTCCCCCAGAACCGCCCATGTTCGACGCGGTGGCCCGGTTCCCGACCTCGACATCGTGACGAGAGCCTTGAGCGCTGCGCGCATGGAGTCGGGGTTGGCGTTGTAGGAGTCGTTGACGACGGTGACGCCGTCCGGTCTCGTCCGAACGTCCATGCGCCGGACGGAAGCCGCGGTGGAACCGGCGAGTGCATCGGCGATCCCGGTGAGGGTGCCGCCGCATTCGAGAGCGACGGCGGCGGCTGCGAGGGCGTTGCCGACCTGGTGCTCACCGTGGACGGCCAATACCACGTCGACGGTTCCGGCCGGGGTGACCATGGTGAAACGGGCTCGCGCTTCGGCGTCGAGTGTGACGTTCTCGGCCCTGATGTCCGCGTCCGGAGACATCCCGACGGTCACCACCCGAGCCGACGTGCGCGTGCGCATGGCCGACACGAGTCGGTCGTCGGCGTTGAGGATGGCCACGCCGCCGTCCGCGGCACTCGGAAGCGCTTCGACCAGTTCACCTTTGGCGACGGCGATGATGTCTCGGGAACCGAATTCACCGAGGTGGGCTGTGCCTACGTTGAGTACGACGCCGATGCGAGGAGGGGCAGCGTGGGCAAGGGCGGCAATATGTCCGACACCCCGCGCGGACAGTTCGAGCACGAGGAAGTCCGAGGACTCGTCGGCGCGCAGGACTGTCCAGGGATGGCCCAGTTCGTTGTTGAACGAGCCCGGCGGCGCGACGACGGATCCGAGTGGTCGCAGCACCGCGGCCAGTAAGTCCTTCGTCGAGGTCTTTCCGGACGAACCCGTCACTCCGACGATCGTCAGCCCGGTATCAGCGGTCAGTTCCACCGCCGAGGCGCGGGCGAGCGCGCTGAGCGCCGCCAGAACCGCGGCACCGGACCCGTCGGAGTCGTGTTCCAGTGCCATCGCCTTGCCATCGTGCGGCTTCGGTGCGACGACGACGGCCGGGACGCCGACCGGCCGCGCCGCCAGCACCACGGCAGCGCCTGCCGCGACTGCTGCAGCCGCATGGTCGTGGCCGTCGACGCGCGCACCGGGGAGCGCCAGGAACAGCCCGCCTGGGCCGATCTTGCGTGAATCGAACTCGACCGAACCGGTGACCAGCACGGACGGGTCTTCCACGTCGTGCATGTCACCCCCGACGATGTCGGCGATCTGTGCGATGGTCAGGTCTTTCACGAACTGGCTCCTGCGTGTTCATCGGTCGCGCGATCGAGGGCATCGGCGAGCACGACGCGGTCGTCGAACGGATACTTCACCCCATCGATCTCCTGACCTGTTTCGTGGCCCTTACCCGCGATCAGCACGACGTCGCCTTCACGCGCCCAGTTCACCGCGTCGGCGATCGCAGCGCCGCGGCCGGCAATGTTCCTGACCTCACCCCGGGCCGACTCGTCGACCGAGAGGGCACCCGCCATCACCGCATCACGAATGAGTGCAGGATCTTCGGATCGCGGATTGTCGTCGGTGATGACGAGAAGATCGGCGCCTCGGGCACCCGCGGCACCCATCAACGGACGTTTGGCGGTGTCACGGTCGCCGCCTGCACCGAGGACAACCGCGATTCTGCCCTGAGTCTGTTCGCGCAGTGTCTCGATCACGGCTTCGACGGCAGCAGGCTTGTGTGCGTAGTCGACGACGGCGAGGAACTTCTGGCCGCGGGAGATGCGCTGCACTCTGCCCGGGACGTCGACGTCGGCCATTCCGGCGACAGCCCGACGCACGTCGACGCCGGCAGCCGCACAGACCGCGGCCGCCAGTGCGGCGTTGGCGACGTTGTATCTGCCCGGTAGTCGGATCGATGCAGCGTGTCGGTCGCCGGCAGTGTCGACGAGGGTGAATCGTTGAGTTCCCGTCGGTTCCTTCGACCACCCGTCGACAGTCCAGTCGGCGTCGCCGAGGACGGACACGGTGAGCAGGGTCGAGCCCGCCGATCGCGCGATGTCGGCCATGCGCTGGCCCCAGGCGTCGTCGACGCACACGGCAGCCGACCGCGTGTGGACGCGCGACTCGGCGGCGAACAGTCTGCTCTTGGCGAGGAAGTACTCCTCCAGCGTGTCGTGGAAGTCGAGGTGATCCTGCGAGAGGTTGGTGAACGCCCCGACCGAGAAGACCGTGCCGTCGACCCGCCCGAGAGACAGTGCGTGGCTGGACACTTCCATGACCACGGTGTCGAGGCCTTGCTCGACCATCGCCGCGAACAGCGCGTGCAGATGCGGCGCCTCCGGTGTGGTGAGGGCACTCGGCACTCGGGTGCCGGCGATCTTGGTCTCGATGGTGCCGATCAGGCCGGTTCGCCGGCCTGCGGCCGACAGTGCCGCTTCCAACAGATACGACGTGGTCGTCTTACCGGACGTCCCGGTGATGCCGATGACGGTCATCTTCTCCGACGGATTGCCGTAGACGAGCGCCGACACGTGTCCCAGCACCTCCCTCGGCCGGTCACGCACGAGGACGGGCACCGGTAGCTGTGGATACTGCGCCGAGACGAGCGCCAGACCTTCGGAGTCGGTGAGGATCGCGGCTGCTCCCCTGTCGATCGCTGTCGCGACGAAGGAGGCGCCGTGCGCGGCGGATCCGGGCAGTGCCGCGAAGAGATCGCCTGCGACGACTCCCTGCGCTCGAAGATCGACTCCCGTGACGAACGGCGACGGCAGCTCGGAGCCGTCTGCTGTGGCCGCGTGAACCAGCCTGGCTTCCGCCGCAGCTGCGATGTCCTCGACCGCGGTACGCGGTGGGTTCGACGGTCTGAGCGACGACGGAGCATCGGTCGACTCTGCTGGCACGGACACTGCGCTCCTTTCTGCTCGACGTACTACTTCAGGCCCACCCGCAGGCCGTGGTGCTGCGCCGAGCGCTGCAGGACGGACTTTCGGTTTCGGGCCGACGAGTCAGGTTACCGGCGCGGCTCGGCCACGCTGACCCCCGACCCTTTCAGCCGAACCACACGCGAGGTGCGCGTCACTGTCAGTCGGCTTGCAGCACCAATTTCGGTCCGGAAGCAGACAGTGGAACGCTGTCGCGCTGGAGCATCCAACTGGCGATGTTGTGGAACAGCGGCGCTGCAGACTGTCCGCCTGATCCGTCTGCACTCCTGGTCGGGGCGTCCAGCATGATGCCGATGACGTACCGGGGGTCGTCGGCCGGGGCGATGCCGGCGAACGTGATCCAGTAGTTCGAGTTGGAGTAGCAGCCGCATTCCGGATCGACCTGCTGCGCAGTGCCGGTCTTCCCGCTGATCTGGTACCCGGGGATCCCCGCTGCGACACCGGTTCCTCGTTGGTTCCCGGTGTCGTCCTGCGTGACGGAACGGAACATGTCGCGAACGGTCGTCGCGGTCTGTGGGCTCACCACATAGACGCCTTCGGGCCTGTCGGTGTCCGTACGATTTCCGTCCGGGTCGACCGTCGACTTGACGATCCGGGGTGGAATCCGCATCCCGTCGTTGGCGATCGCCTGGTACATAGCCGTCATCTGCAGCAACGACATGGACAGACCCTGACCGATGGGGAGGTTGGCGAACGTGCCGCCGGACCACTGATCTCGACTCGGCACGCTGCCTGCACTCTCTCCTGGAAGCCCGACATCGGTGCGTTGACCTAGCCCGAACCTGGAGAGCATGTCTGCGAAGCGATCTTCGCCGACGCGCTGAGCGAGCATGAGTGTGCCGACATTCGAGGACTTTCCGAATACACCGGTCGACGTGTAGGGAACCACGCCGTGATCCCACGCGTCCTTCACCGACACACCGGACATGAAGATGTTGCCGGGAACTTGCAACACCTCGTCGGGCGTCGTGAGGCCGTATTCGATTGCGGCGGCGGCAGTGATGATCTTGTTGACCGAACCGGGCTCGAACGGAGTGGAGACGGCGAGGTTGCCCATCTCCTTGTTGCGGTCGTTGTTGCCGACGCCGATACCCGGGTTGAACGTGTTGTCGTTGGACATCGCCAGAACCTCGCCGGTGTGTGCGTCCTGCACGACTGCGGACGCATTCTTCGCACCGGACAGGTCTTTTGCGAGCTGCACCTGTTGTTGGACGTAGTACTGCAGATCCGCGTCGATGGTCAGCTCCACTCCCGAGCCGTTCACCGCGGTCTGCTTGTCGCGCCAGCTGCCGGGTATGACGGCGCCGTCCGACCCGCGGTCGTAGGTCTGCGATCCGTCGGTTCCGGCCAGCGTCGCGTCGAGCGAATCCTCCAGTCCCAGAAGGCCGTGGCCGTCCCATCCTGTCGCGCCCACCATGTTGGCGGCGAGTGATCCACCCGGGTACTCGCGAATGTCCTGCCGCTCGAGGCCGACTTCTTCGAATTCTTCGCTGATCCGTGTCGCCACGGTCGAGTCGACTCCGCGGACTAGGTAGGCGAACGTGTCGTTGCTCTTCAGCTTGGCGAGAATGTCCTTCTCGTTCGCGATGTCACCCAGTTCGTCGTGGATGCCTGCGGCGATCTCGGCCAGCCTGTCGTCGGTTTGGGGCGCAGAGGGATCCTTGGCGCGTGCCTCGTCCAACTCCTGCCGGACGCGCACGGGTTGGAACGTCAGGGCCTTGGCCTCCATCGTGAATGCGATGGGCTTGCCGTTCCTGTCCGTGATGGAGCCTCGTGCTGCTGCGTCCACCAGGGTGGTGGTGCGCTGCGACGCGGCTTCGACGGACAGGCGAGTTCCGTTGACCCCCATGATCCAGACCAACTGCAGTACGACGACACCGAGAATGCCGAACATGACGATGCGGCCGAAGCCGTTGCGGAAGGTGAACGACGAGGCGTCGAAGCGACTGCCCGCTCTGGGATGCGGGCGACGTGGAGGCACCCCGCCTCGCGCCGGGGCGGGCCTTCGGTCGGACGCAGTGCCGCCGGATGCGTTCCGCCTGGAATCATTCCGCCGGCTCCGCTCGTGCGGCGCTGGTGTACGACGAGTGTTCCCGGATGTCGGCCTGGTCACTGCCGACTACCCGAAGGACTCGCCGACGGGATGCTCATAGGAACCAATTGTTCACCCATGGCTTCGGTTCCCGCGCCATTCGCCGTGTTCGGCGTGGCGGATGTGGCTGATGGTGCGACGCCGGACGGTGTACCTGCGTCGTCGGATGCCGCCCGCGTGCCCGACGGGTCGGAGGCCGAGCGTGGAGCAGTCGAGTCCGATGCCGATCGCGGCGCGGTCGTCTGCGGCTGATTGCGCACCTGCAACGGGTTACGGGCCTCGGAATCGGCCGATTGCGACGTGCCCTGCGAGGTGGGTGGATCGAGTGGTGCAACCGGGTTGCCCTGTGCGGGAGCGGGAGTGCCGACGACTTGAACCGAACCGTCTTCCGCCACCACGATGCGCGCAGCGCCCGCGGCAGGGACCATCCCCAACTCCGCGGCTTTGCGCGCGAGTTCCGGTGCGGAATCCGCCAATTCGACATCACGCTGCAGCGACGCACGTTCCTGAACGAGACGCTCGTTGTGAGCCTTCGCATCGCTCAGTACATAGGAGTCACCGGCAGATCTCGTCGTCAACAGCAGCGTCAAACCGAGACCGAGGGACAGGAGTCCGATCACCAACGCGACGAACGGAACTCGCGCACCGATGGACGCGGACATCGTCCTCGCTGCCGCATGTCCGCTCGATGCAAGCTCCACCCCGCGCGAGGACGCGCGTTGTTGACGACGCTCGTACGCCCGCGATGCCGCGCCGGAGCGACCCGAGCCGGCGCCGCGGCGCTGGCGCCGTGTGGTCGGTGACGAAGTCGAGGTAATGGTCATCTACGATCTCCTCGCAATTCGCTCGGCCGCGCGCAGGCGCACCGGGGCCGAGCGCGGGTTCTCCTCGATTTCTTCTTCCGACGCGCGTTCCGCTCCCTTGGTCAGGAGACGAAACTCGGGTCCCATCCCGGGTAGCTCGACGGGAAGCCCCTCGGGGCTTCGTGATTTCACGCGGGGCGTGAGCTCTTTCTTCACCACGCGATCCTCGAGCGACTGGTAGGACATGAACACGACACGTCCTCCGACGGCCAATGCATCGAGTCCGGCGGGTACGGCAGTCTCGAGCGAATCCAACTCGCCGTTCACCTCGACCCGTAGCGCCTGGAAGGTGCGCTTGGCGGGATGACCTCCCGTTCGCCGCGTCGCGGCCGGAATTGCCGAGTAGAGCAGTTCGACGAGGGCCGCGCTCGTGGTGAACGGGGTGGTTTCGCGACGTTTGACGACAGCCGACGCGATGCGTCCGGCAAATCGTTCTTCACCGTACGTGCTGAGCACGCGGGCGATGTCACCGTGCGAGTAGGTGTTCAAAACGTCCGCCGCAGTCAGCCCGACCGTCGGATCCATCCGCATGTCGAGTGGGGCGTCCACCGAGTAGGCGAATCCGCGGTCCGCTTCGTCGAGCTGCATCGACGACACTCCGAGGTCGAACAGAATGGCGTGGACCGAGTCCTGCGGCGCGAAGCCGGACTGCTCGAGGGCGTCGGCAATTCCGTCGTATGTGGTGTGCACGAACGATGTTCGATCCGAGAACTCCTCCAGCCGCCGGCCGGCACGCGCGAGCGCGTCCGGGTCTCGGTCGAGGCCGATCAGATGCAGCGTCGGATAAGTACGCAGGAAGTGTTCGGAATGTCCGCCGAGGCCGAGCGTCGCATCGATCATCACAGGTGTGAGACCTGACGCGTGAGCTGCGGTGAGGGCGGGTCCCAGAAGTTCGTCCGCGCGTTCGAGGCGAACGGGGATGTGTTTCGGCTGAGGTCGGTCGACGGATTCGTCGCCCTCGGGAGCGCTGTCAGTGGCGGCTGACGATTCGCCTTCCACGATGATTCCTCCCGGTTCGTGCGTCTGCGCGGTGGTGGGTCGAGATCGCGCATCGATCGATGGTGTGGACGAATGCCTCGAGGTCCCTGTCCGATAGGAACCTGACGTCGGGGAAGTACGTCAGGGTCCTGATCTTCGAAACCTGGCGTTGGGGAAGAACGTCAGGGTTCTGATCGGGCAGAGGCCTCGCGGCACTCGGCGGTTGATCCGGGCGGTTACAAGATTCCTGCGGTTACAAGATTCCTGCGGTTACAAGATTCCTGCGGTTACAAGATTCCTTCCAGGGACGCATCCACTGCATCCGAGAAACTCTGCTCACCCTCGGACGAGTAGCGAGCCCAGGCTTCTTCGTTCCAGATCTCGATGAACTCGATGGATCCGTTCACGACGACATTGCGTTCCAGACTCGCGTAACGCCTGTGGTCCGAGCTGAGCATGATGCGGCCCTGACCATCGAGCTTCTGCTCGTCCGTGCCCGCACCGAGCTGCCTGATGTACGAGCGGGCAACCGGATTGGAACGAGATGCTTCGGTGAGCTTTCTTACCTTTTCCGCGAACGCCTCCTGGGTGTAGATCGCAAGGCTGTGGTCTTGACCTTTGCTCACCATCACACCCTCCTTCAGCGCATCCCGGAACTTCGCCGGCAACGTGAGCCGGCCCTTCTCGTCGAGCTTGGGCGTGTAGGTACCGAGGAACACTCGACACCTCCCGCTCTCGCTGCTGCCACCACATTACCCCACTTTCCTCCACTTTCAATCCATCGGGAGGAATATTTTTGGGATGTACCCCAATTACCGCAGGTCAACTTGGTGGTTGATTGTGGGGAAGCGTATCGGCACCGATCGACGATTGTCGACCTACACAGAGCCCCGAACGAGACGATCGAACAAAAGTCCAGGTCAGAAGGTCGCACCCGACAATGGATCGGTCATCGACGATGGTGGTGGTTGAAAGTGGGGATTGCGCAGTTCGCTCCCCCACGCGGTGGGGGGAAGTGGGTGACGAGGTTCTGGTTCGTCCTCGACAGGGCCGGATCGCACCCCCATGCGGGGTGCGGGCCATACACAACCGGGACATACGAAAGCGGTGCCCACCCATTCGGGTGAGCACCGCTTCTGTGGTGTTCCGTTGCCTCTGAATCTATGGCTTTTCCGGCTTCACTGCATCCGACTCCACTGCGTCCGGCTTCACTGCATCCGGCTCAGTGGCGCAGCGCCTGCGACATGGAGACGGAGAGAACTAGTCCTGTTCGAATCGCTTCCGGAAACGATCTTCCATACGGGAAGTGAAACCGCCGCCGCTCTTGCGGCCGGACTTGGGTTTCGGCCCCGAACTCTTGGGTCCGCCCGAGCCAGTCGCTTCGGACTCCTCCTGTGACGCAGCAGCGCCCTTACGAGACCCACCGAGTAGGAACAGCACACCGGCGCCGAACATGAAGACGAAGCCGACGAGACTGATCACCGGGAAACCACCGGGCTTGAACGGCAGCGCCAGCCCGGCGATGAGCAAAACAAGCCCCAAGACGAACAAAGCGGCCGCTTGGAAGCGACGTTTGCTCGAAGCCGTACGCATACGGCCGCTTCTCACGTGAGAAGCGAACTTGGGATCCTCGGCGTAGAGAGCGCTCTCGATCTGATCGAGCATGCGCTGCTCGTGCTCGGAGAGTGGCACGGTACCTCCCCCTGCACAGATATTAGAAGTCATTTCGGGTGCGAAACGACGGGAAGCTGACTCTGGCGGCTACCTGCTATTGATAATACGAGGTGAATCGACTGCTTACCACCTACTCGGTCCATGTGTTCCTGAGAATGTCCGAAGTTTCCCTGCGCAGACCCCCGACAAGTCGCATGCGGACTCGGCAACTCGACTCCTCCGGCGCACCGAACTCCGGCGAACGACACCACGACCGCAACAGAATCAGCCTTCACGCCGACATCGATCGGGGCGGGAGGAGTGCACGATCGAGACGTGAATCCGCACCGATGAAATCCTCCACCACATGCAGGAAACGGCCGACTTCGCGATAGAACGTGTCCGCGGCGTCCTGGTCGATGGAGCGAGACACACCGGCCTGGAGAGCGGCCCGCAACGATGAGTAGCTCGCGAAGTACTCCGCCCAGGCTTCGAGCTCCGGCTCGGCTTTTGCCAGCAGCACCCATGCGCTGCGTGATCTTGCTCGCGTCGCGGGCGCGACTTCCAGGATGGCAGCCGCTCCACGGAGGGCTGCCATGTAGCAGTCCAGAAATTGGTCGGCGACCGACTCGGCGCCGAGGGAACCCGACAGCAAGGCATCTGCCCGGCCCAGTAGTACACGAGCACGCGGCGACACCGGCGGACGCACATCACCACGGAGAACCTTCGTAGCCATACTCGAACACCTCCCGATTTCGTTCGCCGTTCGTGACCGCAATTTCCGAAACGACCGGACGTCGACGACGATCTAAGGTCAGGGATCCAGCGAGCCCCGCTTCCCTCGGGGTCATCGCCGGATCACCGACATCGAACATCCGTTCGACATATTCAATATAGCTGTGCCCACCGACAAGTCGTCAAGGAAAGGTTGAGAACAGTCGCTACCGACGCGGAACCGACCCCGTACCTGGTCGATCTGTCCGCCCGAGAACTCCGTCGTCGCCTTCCCGAAGCGCTGGCGATCTACGTCGAGGCAATGGGTTACCCGCAAGGCACGGAGTATCACCGCGCCCCGATGTGGTCCGAGCACGTCCTCCGACCCGGATGGTGCGCTGTCGGTGCAGTCCTGCCCACGCCCGACTCCCCTCTCGTCGCCGTCGCGTACGGGTACAGGGGTGCTCGGCATCAGTGGTGGCACCAGCAGGTCAGGGACGGTCTGCGCAGATCCGGCGCCGATGACGAGTACGTCGACTCGGTCCTCTCGGACTACTTCGAACTGACCGAGCTGCACGTGTCCCCGCGTGCGCAGGGTCACGGACTGGGCCGTGCCCTGACACGCAGACTCCTTCGCGACCGCCCCGAGCGCACCGTGCTGCTGTCCACTCCGGAAGTGGAGAACGAGAACAACCGCGCATGGCGCCTGTACCGAAGCCTCGGCTTCGGAGACGTACTCCGCGATTTCACCTTCGCGGGCGACCGTCGACCGTTCGCAGTTCTCGGTCACGCACTGCCGTTCGAAATGGACGAACCGCCCAATCGGTGACGATCTATACGCTGGTGCCGTGATCGATGTTCTCGTAGTGGGCTCAGGCCACAATGCCTTGACTTCCGCGTGTTACCTGGCCGACGCCGGCCTGTCCGTCGAAGTCGTGGAGAAGGACACGATCGCAGGTGGTGGTGTGTCGTCCGCCGAGCGCTTTCCCGGACACCGAGTCGACCGTGGCTCGTCTGCTCACATCATGGTTCGGCATACCGGCATCGTCGAGGAACTCGGTCTGGCCGACCATGGTCTCGCCTACGTCGATTGCGATCCGTGGGCGATCGCTCCCGGCGCACCCGGTACCGACGACGAGGCCATTGTGTTTCGTCGCGACCTCGACGCCACCTGTGACTCCATCGCGCGGTCGTGCAGTGCTGCGGATGCGAAAGCGTATCGGACGTTCGTCGCGTCCTGGGGGCCGCGCAGCGCACGCACAATGAAAGCGTTCTCGGCGGCGCCGACGGGAGCCAATCTGGTGCGCTCCTTCTGGGGACTCGATGCGCCGGACGGCGGGAGTGCTCTCTCCCGCGAGTTCCTCACGACCGGCGACGCGCTGCTCGACGCCACGTTCTCGTCGGAGAGGCTGAAAGCTGCCCTCGCATGGTTCGGTGCGCAGTCCGGCCCGCCGATGTCGGAACCGGGCACCGCCCCCATGGTTGGCTTCGCCGCGCTGATGCACACACTTCCACCCGGTCGCGCCGTCGGCGGAAGCGGCGCGTTGACCGAGGCAATGATCTCGAAGCTCGTCGCCACGGGGAGTCGGCTCACCGTCGGTGACGGCGCCGTATCAGTGGCGCGGTCCGGCGACGGGTGGACGACGCACACGGAATCGGGTCGGTCGATTCGCAGTCGCACGGTCGTCGCCGGCTGCCATGTTCTGACGACTCTGGACCTGCTCGACGCCGGAGGATTCGATCGTCGACGAACAGAGGCGTGGCGCCGAGGAATCCGCGTCGGGCCCGGCCTGGGAATGGCGGTCCGACTCGCGACCTCCGCCGTGCCGCAGTATTCCAGTGCACCATCGGTGCAGGACGGTACCTCCGGTCTGCAGTTGCTCGTGCACGATCGTCGGCAACTGCGCCGTGCGCACGGTCACGCCTTGGCAGGAGATCTGCCGCCCGAGCCTGCCGTCCTCGGGATGTCGTTCACTGCAGTCGAACCGAGCGTGGCACCGGAGGGTGAACACCAGGTGTCCCTCTGGTCGCAGTGGCATCCGCACACCCTGTCCGACGGACGGCGATGGCGTGCGTCGGACACCGAGCGCGTGGCGACGGATCTTGCGGAGACCGAAGCCGACCGCATCGTGGACTCGCTCGAGTCGTACGCGCCCGGCTTCCGCGACACGATCCTGCACCGTTACGTCCAGTCCCCCACCGACATCGAGCGCGAACTGGGAATGATCGGCGGGAACATCATGCACGTGGAGATGTCCTTGGACCAGATGATGATCTGGCGTCCCGTCCCCGAACTCGCGGGCCATCGTGTGCCCGGTGCGCAGGGGTTGTACCTGACGGGCGCATCCACCCATCCCGGCGGCGGCGTGTCCGCGGCCAGCGGACGGACGGCGGCGAAGATCGCGTTGTCCGACCACGGCGGCGGCCGTGTCCGAGCGTGGCTGGGACGGAAGCGGCGATGAACAGATTCGTGTGGATCCTCGCCGGAAGTGCAGTGACGGCGCAGATCGTCTATCCGCTCGTGAGCGGCTCGAACCGCGATGTCGTGACTGTCGCCGTCGTCGCGCTCCTCGCGGCGTCCGCTCTCGCGCACGCCGCGATCACCCGGGGCGTCAAGTGGGCGGCAGTACTGTTCGTCACCACGGCCGGGCTCGGTATCGCTGCCGAGATCGTCGGCACCGCAACCGGGTTCCCGTTCGGCTCGTACTTCTACGCCACGAGTCGACTCGGCCCGGACATCCTCGGTGTTCCCGCGGTGGTGCCGTTGGCCTGGACGGCCGGCTTCTACCCCATCTGGTGCGCGGTCTCGCTTCTGCTGCACCGTGTCGGTCCGGATCAGCGAGCGCCGCTGCACCGGATCGTCATGACGGCGGTCGCAATGGTCGGTTGGGACCTCTACCTCGACACCCAGATGGTCACGGACGGGCAGTGGACATGGACCTCGCCCATCGCCGGACTCCCCGGGAGCCCGTCGATTCCGGTGACGAATTATCTGGGCTGGTTCGTCGTGGCACTGTCGATGGCCGTGATCGTGGAGTTCGCCGGAAAGTCGGTGATCCGGACGGATCCGCCTCGTCTCACAGATTCCGCACCCATCGTCCTGTTCATGTGGACGTGGCTGGGCTCCGCCTTCGCGCACGCAGTCTTCCTCTCCGGTCCCGAATTTCGATTCTCCGCGATCTACGGGTTCGTCGTCATGGGGACCGTCGGCGTTCCCCTCGCGTGGACGTGGACCACCCGATCGAGGCGAAGGACGATCGACACGGCGCGGTGATCGTCACCGTGCGTCGTCGACCGGTCTGGTTCTCTGGCACGATGTCGCTGTGCAGTCGACATCACGCGAACGTAGTACTCGTAGACGGAACCGCATCGCGAAGGTGCTCGCGCTCACCCTGTTGCTCGCGCCGCTACTGACCGGGTGCCTCCGCGCCCAGGTGTCGATCGGTGTGTCCGCGGACGATCGGGTGTCCGGTCAGATCGTGGCCGCGACGATTCCCACGTCGGACGCCGACACCGGCCCCCAGTTGGTCGCACCGTCGACTCTTGCCAGCAAGATCCGCATCCAGGAGTACCGCCAGGACGGATACGTGGGCACCGAAGCTCGATTCAACGATCTGTCCTTCGGAGACGTGCAGACCCTCGGCCAGATGTCCGAACAGGCAACGGGCAGCTATCAACTGGTGCTCCAGCGCGCTGGGGACACCGTCACTCTGGACGGCAAGGCCGATCTGCAGAACGTTCCCGCTCAGGGCACGGACGTGCAGTTCACCATCGCGTTCCCGGCTCGAATCGGTACCACCAACGGAACCCGTGAGGGCGACAACATCATCACCTGGAAGTTGCCGGCGGGTGAGGTCACGTCGATGCGCGCCGAGGTCAACTACCCCGACCCGAACACACGCAGTTTCGCAGGATGGGCAGGAATCGTCGGGGGCGTCACCGTCGGCATCGCAGCGATCGTCGGCGCCATGGCGTGGGTGACACGCAATCCTCCCGTGCGACGCACACCGTCGTCCGTGTGACCGATTTCCGCGACGCGGTCAGGCGGGCGACGGCGGCCGGTGCGGCTCTCGCTGGTGTCGGTGCGGCGACGACGCTCGTCAATGCGCTGTCGATGAGGTCGCTGCGGCGGCCCACATCCGATGTTCCCGGCTCGGTCGCCGTCTGCATACCGGCAAGGAACGAGGTCGATCTGGTCTCGGCGGTCGTCACCGATCTACGGCAGCAGGTTCACTGCCCCACCCTCGAGGTGTTCGTTCTCGACGACGGGTCGACCGACGGCACGTTCGGCGCTGCCGTCGCCGCGGCTGATTCCGATCCACGGTTCGACGTACGCCGCTCGACGACGGAACCGCCACCGGGATGGACGGGCAAAGCGGCTGCCTGCCGCACGCTGGCGGCGCGAGCTCTGGCGGGCGAGCCCGACTGGATAGCGTTCGTCGACGCCGACGTGCGCCTGTCGGCCGGGGCGATAGCTGCGGCCGTGACGGAGCTCCGACGCGGGCGTAGCGCCCTCGTCAGTCCGTGGCCACGGCAACGGGCGGACAGCGTCGCCGAGCATCTCGTGCAACCACTCCTGAGTTTCTCCTGGTTGTCGACGCTGCCGGTACGGGTCGCCAACACCTCGACCAGGCCGTCGACCGTCGTCGCGTGCGGTCAGTTCCTGATGTTCGACGCCGCCGCGTATCGAGATGTCGGGGGGCACGAGTCGGTCGCGAGCAGCGCCACGGAGGATCTGGACATCGCCCGGGCGCTACGCAGGGCCGGGCACCGTACGGCCGTGGTGTTGGGTGGTGAGCTGGCCCGGTGCCGGATGTACGACGGTTGGTCCGATCTCCGCGCGGGATACAGCCGCTGGCTGTGGAGTGCGTTCGGCGGTCCGGTCGGTTCGACCGCGGTTCTCGGCGCGGCTGCGCTCGCCTACGTGCTTCCGCCCGTCGCTGCAGTTTTCGGCTCGGGCCGTACTCGTCGGTGGGGGCTCGTGGGGTACGGCGCGGCGGTGGCAGCACGTGTCGTGGCCGCCCGAGCCGAGTCGGGGGTCGTCGGTCCAGGAGCTGTTGCTGCAGCGTCGGTTCACCCGGTGTCCGTGCTGCTGTACGGCGCACTGACGGTCGACTCGTTTCTCAGATCGAGGACCGGCTCGATCACCTGGAAGGGTCGTCCGCTCTGACGAGTTCTCCGGGCACGTGCTACCGACAACCGTTGGGTCCTAGACCCTGGCGGCGCACAATCCGAGGTTGGTGAGCACTTCGCGCGTCGCCTTCGCGAAGTTCAGGGTGATGAAGTGCAACGCCGGTGCGCCTTCGGCGATCAGCCGCTCACCGATCTGCGTCGCGAGTTCGATACCCACTTCGCGCACCGCTGCCCTGTCCTCTTCCCGGCCGGTCCCGGCTGCGGCGGTGAAGCGGTCGTCCAACGCTTTCGGCAGCGCAGACCCGGACAGCGCCAGGGCCCGTCGCACCGTGCGAAGCGACGTGATCGGCATGATCTCCGGGACGATGGGCTTTGCCCCCTGCTCGGGGTCGAACGCGGCCACCCGATCTCGCAGACGGAGGTAGTCGTCGACGTCGAAGAACATCTGGGTGATGGAGTACTCGGCTCCTGCACGGAGCTTGTTCACCAGAACCTGGGTGTCCTGTTCCAGATTCAGCGCACGGTAGTGGCCTTCGGGGAACGACGCGACACCGACGTGGAAGTCGCCCAGCTCCCGCACGAGCGTGACCAGCTCGTCCGCGTATTCGACACCGTCCGGATGCTTTTCCCAGTCGCCGAGCGGATCACCGGGAGGGTCACCACGAAGGACCAGGATGTTGGAGATTCCGCGGTCCGCATAGGAACCGACCATGGATCGCAGCTCGTCCACACTGTGCGAGACGGCGGTCAGGTGCGCCACGGGCAGCAGCGTCGTTTCCTCGGCTATCTGGCCGGTGACACGCACCGTCCGATCCCTGGTGGACCCACCCGCCCCGTAGGTCATGGACACGAACGCAGGCTGCAGCTGCTCGAATTCCCGCACCGCGCGCCACAAACGAGCTTCACCGGCCTCGTCGCGAGGAGGTGAGAACTCGACGGAGAACGGAATCCGTGCCGCGCCGTCACTGCGCAGCCGGTCCACTATCGACGGCGTCCTCGTCACGAATCCGTCGCTCGACCGCCCCCTGACGGAATCAAATGTCACCGAGACATCATAGATTCTCGCCTGAGGTGGTGCGAGGGAAGGTCGCGGAGCGTGCGAATCGGACGCGGACCGCTACTGTTGAAACCGCAGCCTGCACGTTCGGATCGACTGGAGGATCTTCTGTCCGGGAAAACGACCACGCCCAGCACCGTCGACCTGACGACCGTCGACACCTCCGTCGGCGCACCGGTCGACTCGGCCGGTGCCACCGCACCTCGCGAGTTGGTCGAGACCGCTCTCGCGGAGTTCTTCGAATCCCGTCGTGAACAGGTCGCCGCCGTCGGCGGTGGGTACGCCTCCGCCGTGCGCGACCTGACCGAATTCGTTCTCCGGGGCGGCAAGCGCGTCCGCCCGTCGTTCGCGTGGAGTGCCTGGCTCGGCGCAGGCGGGCAGCCGTCGGGCGATGCGGCTGCGGCGGTGATCAAAGCCTGCTCGTCGCTCGAGCTGGTTCAGGCCTGCGCACTGATCCACGACGACATCATCGACTCCTCCACGACGCGTCGCGGTTTCCCGACGGTGCACGTTGCTCTCGCCGATCGCCACCGGTCCGCCGGCTGGGCAGGCTCGTCGGCCAGGTTCGGTGAATCGGCCGCGATTCTGCTGGGAGATCTCGCCCTGTGCTGGGCGGACGACATGCTGCGCGAGTCCGGAATCGATGCGGACGCCTCCGCGCGCGTGTCGCCGGTGTGGTCGTCGATGCGACTCGAAGTGCTCGGTGGACAACTTCTGGACATCGAAGCCGAGGCCGGGTTGGACGAGTCCGTCGAGGCAGCGATGCGCGTCAACCGCTACAAGACCGCGGCGTACACCGTCGAACGTCCTCTGCACCTGGGCGCCGCCCTGGCCGATGCGTCACCCGAGCTGATTGCGGCGTTCCGTTCCTTCGGCACCGACATAGGACTGGCGTTCCAACTCCGCGACGATCTGCTCGGCGTGTTCGGCGATCCGGCGATCACCGGGAAACCGTCGGGCGACGACATCCGCGAGGGTAAGAGGACCGTGCTGATGGCCGTTGCGTTGGCCGATGCGGATGGGCCGTCCGCCGCGTTGATCCGCGAGTCGCTCGGCGATCACGAACTGTCCGAGGAGCGTATCGGCGACGTCCGAACGGCGTTGACCGAGCTGGGTGCCGTCGACGATGTCGAACGCAGGATCTCGGATCTCACCGAACGAGCCTTCGTGGCGCTCGACAACAGCGAGTGCGAGCCAGGTGCGGCCGAACAACTGCGGCGCATGGGCACAGCAGCAACACAGCGCAAGTACTGACGTACACGCTCCGAACACCTGACGAAAGGCTCACGTGCGCGCCATCAATGGACCCACGAACTCGGTGGTCGTCGTAGGAGCCGGATTGGCCGGTCTCTCGGCAGCACTGCGTCTCCTCGGTGCGGGACGGTCGGTGACGGTGCTCGAACGCGAGCAGTCCGTCGGCGGCCGGGTCGGCATCTATCCCGTACAGGACGAGGACGGATCGCACCTGTACGACATCGACAACGGGGCCAGTGTGCTCACGATGCCCGACCTGATCGAATCCGCCCTCGCCGCCGTGGGTGAGACGTTCCAGTCCGTCACCCCGGCGATCGAACTCGAATCGTTGGCGCCGAGCTATCACACGCGCTACGCCGACGGCACGTCCATCGACGTCTTCGCGGACCCGGAAGTGATGGCCGCGGAGGTGGAGAAGAAGTGCGGCGCTGCCGAGGCCGAGGGGTATCGATCGCTGCGCCGCTGGCTCGCTGCGATCTTCGACTCGGAGTTCGATCGGTACATCGACTCCAACTTCGACTCGCCTCTCGATCTCGTGTCGACTCCGGCGGCCTTGCGCGACACCCTCACCCTTGCCCGTCTGGGCGGGTTCGGCAAGCTCGGACCCAAGGTGGATCGCTTCCTGAAGGACGATCGCTTGCGTCGAGTGTTCACTTTCCAAGCCCTGTACGCGGGGATGGCGCCTGCGCGGGCACTCGCGGTCTACGGCGCGATCGCTCACATGGACACTTCGCTCGGGGTGTACTTCCCCGTGGGCGGAATGGCGACGATCGCGGCGGGAATGGCCGATGCAGTCCGCAAGCACGGCGGTTCCGTCGTCACCGGCACCGAGGTCGCGGACATCGTGGTCACCGACGGCCGGGCGACGTCGGTGGTCACGTCCGACGGCACCGAGTTTCCGTGTGACGCACTTGTCCTGACGCCGGATCTCCCCGTCGTCGACGCGCTGTTGGACCGAGCGGACGTCACTTCCGCGGGCCGACGCCGTGGCTACGGCCGGGTGTCGCCGTCGGCGGTGGTCTTCCACGGCACCGTGCCCACGTCCGTGACCGCGACGTGGCCGAGCGAGTCGCACCACACCATCGACTTCGGGGCGGACTGGGCGGCAACTTTCCGCCGTATCACCGCTCGTTCCGGGCGTGGCTCCCTCATGAGCGATCCGTCGCTACTGATCACGCGTCCCTCGGTGTCCGATCGGTCGTTGCTGGTTCATCGGGGTGGAACGGCGTGTGAGCCGGTGTCCGTGCTCGCCCCGTGCCCCAATCTGGACAGCGCACCGCTGGACTGGGCGCGGCTGCGCGACCCTTACGTCCGGGAGCTGGGGATCGAGCTGGAGCGCCGCGGGTACCACGGGATACGGTCGATGACGATCGATCACATCGACACGCCGCAGACGTGGGCCGATCGCGGGATGGTGGAAGGTTCGCCGTTCTCCTCGGCTCATGTCTTCCGTCAGACCGGCCCGTTCCGACGCCGGAATCTCGTGGCCGGGCTCTCGAACGTCGTGTTGGCGGGTTCGGCGACCACGCCGGGTGTCGGCGTGCCGACAGTACTGGTGTCCGGCAAACTGGCCGCCGAGAGAATCGTCGGCGCACCGTGACATCCGCCCGAGTCGCGGGATGGTTCGGATCGTGCGAAATCACCAACTAAACTGACTGCGGCCATCGGCGCGGTGCTTCGTGTTCACCGTCCGGACCACACGCACTTCAAGTCCGCGACACCGAGAGGAGGATGACAGCAACGATGTCCCCGGTTCAGGGTTCGGCCCCATCCGAGAAACCCGGCGACAGCACCGTTTCGAGCACTGCTTCCTCCTCGGGTGCGGCGGGTGATTCCCGGGTTCGACACCTCGCTTCGTTTCTTCGTAGTCCGGAAGGCCACGCTGCCGTCCTCGGAGTCGTGGGCGCGGCGCTCATCACGTTCGGTGGCTTCGGCGCAGGCAGTGTCCGGCGCCGCGATCCGTTGCTCGAAGCCATGCACCTGTCGTGGCTACGGTTCGGCCACGGTCTGATTCTCTCCAGCATCCTCGTGTGGGTCGGTGTCCTTCTGATGATCGTCGCCTGGGTCCGGCTGGGCCGCGCGACGCTCGGTGGCCGCACCTCGCTGCGAGAGTTGCGTTGGGTGGTCCCGGCGTGGACGGCGCCGTTGTTGCTGGCCGTCCCGATGTTCAGCCGGGATGCTTACTCGTACTTGGCGCAGGGGGCGTTGCTACGCGACGGCTTCGACCCGTACGCCGTCGGTCCGGTGGCCAATCCCGGAATGCTGTTGGACAACGTGAGCAATGTCTGGACCACGACGACGGCACCGTACGGGCCGCTGTTCCTCCTGCTGGGTCAGGCCATCACGAGTATCACCGGCGACAACGTCGTGGCGGGGACGATGCTGCTGCGGATCACGATGCTGCCGGGCCTCGTGTTGATGATGTGGGCCGTCCCACGTCTGGCGTCGCACCTCGGCGGCAAGCCCGCTATCGCGCTGTGGCTCGCCGTCCTCAACCCACTCGTACTCATCCATCTGATCGGCGGCGTTCACAACGAGCTCCTGATGGTCGGTCTGATGACCGCTGGAATCGTCCTGGTTCTCGAACGAAAGCACGTTGCGGGCGTCGCGCTGGTCGCGGTGGCGGTCGCGATCAAGGCAACGGCCGGGCTGGCGTTGCCGTTCATGGTGTGGATCTGGATGATTCACGAACGGGAGAAAGCCGTCGCGGAGAATCGTGCACCGTCCTCCCCCATCGTGTCGTTCGCCAAGACAGCGGGAACCGGCGCAGGAGTGTTCGCCGCGGTGTTCGCGATCGCGTCCGTCGTGGCCGGTGTCGGAATCGGGTGGCTGACGGCGTTGTCCGGCTCGGCCAAGATCATCAACTGGCTATCCCTGCCCACGATCCTCGCGCACCTCGTCACCGTCAGCACGTCGTGGTTCCTGGATCTCCGTCTCGGCCCTGTACTCGAAGTGACACGGATGCTGTGTGCGCTCGCGTTGGCGGTCATCATCGTCGGTACCTGGTGGTTGTTCCGCAGAACCGAACGGGACGCGGTGAAGGGCATCGTCATCGCGCTCGTCGCTATCGTCGTTCTCTCCCCCGCCGCTCTGCCGTGGTACTACTCGTGGCCGCTGGCGCTCGCGGCCGGTTTCGCGTTGTCGACCAGGACGTTGATGGTTCTCGTGGGGCTGTCCACCTGGTTGATGCTCGTGTTCCGGCCCGACGGATCGATCGGGCTGTACACGGTTGCGCATGTCGCGCTCGCAACGTTCGCGGCCGTGGTCGCTGCGGTGTCGTTGACTCGGGTGGATCCGCTCCGCCTACGCGGACACCCCGAGAAGAGAAGTCCGAGGAAGACGTCCGAGCTCGACACGACGGACCGCACGAGTACGGCCGACCATGGGTGAACTCGACGCGATCGACCCAGCACTGCACGACGCATACCGCCTGTGCCGGGATCTCAATGCCCGCCACGGTAAGACGTACTTCCTCGCGACGAGGCTTCTTCCGGTCGAGAAGCGCGCTGCCGTGCATGCTCTCTACGGGTTCGCGCGCATGGTGGACGACATCATCGACGTCGACGTCGACGGGTCTCTGACCGAAACGGACACGGCTGCAACGTCTCTGGCGCCCGCGGACGAACGTGCGGCCGCCTCCGTCGACGAGCTCGAACTGCGAGTGACGGCGGCTCTGAACGGCGAGCAACTCGGCACCGGTCCGTCGGACATGGTCCTTCGCGCCTTCGTGGACACCGTGAACCGGTACCACATCGATCACGAGTACTTCCGTGCGTTCTTCCATTCGATGCGCATGGACATCCCGGGCACCGAGTTCTTCAAGGCCCGCTACCGGACCATGCCCGAACTTCGTGAATACATGTACGGGTCCGCGGCCGTCATCGGCCTCGAGATGCTGCCCATTCTGGGCACCGCCGTCGACGGTGCGGAGGAGCCTGCCGCTGCCCTCGGCGAAGCCTTCCAGCTGACCAACTTCATTCGGGACATGGGCGAGGACCTCGACCGAGACCGGATCTACCTGCCCACCGACGAGCTAGCGGCGTTCGGCGTGGACGAGGATCTTCTTCGGTACTGCCGTCGGGAGAAACGAACCGATCCGCGGGTGGACCGCGCGCTTGCCCACTTGATCGTGCACACCCGTGCGATCTACCGGGTCGCGGATCCAGGGATCGATTTTCTCGATCCTCGGGTGCGCCCAGGTATGCGGACCGCGTCGCTCCTCTACAGCGGAATTCTGCGCGAGGTCGAGGAGAACGGCTACCGAGTGCTGTTCGAGCGCGCGCGGGTGTCGCGCGGACGGAGGCTGTCGGTGGCGGCGCCGAGGCTGCTCGCCACCGGGTGGATCAACCTCAGAACGCCATCGCCTGCGCGCGCCTGATCACCTCGCGCATGAGGTGACCGTGCATCGCGTCGATAGGCCGACCCGGGAGGCTGTCGTCGGCCTCGAACAGCCACTTCAGAATCTCCTCGTCCTCGAATCCGCCGTCGTGGAGAACGGCGAGCAGTCCGGGAAGTCCTTTGACGATCTCGCGGCGTTCGGCGTCGAGAAAGACCTCGGGTACGCCGGGGACGCGTTCACGCTTGACTGCCAGGAGCTGGCGGTCGCGAAGCATCTGCTCGACCCTCGACTTCGGAACCTCGAGGATTTTGCTCACGTCCGTCAGCTGTAGCAGCGATTCGGACGGATCGAGGACGTCGCCTGAGTAAGGGATTGTGCTCACTGCAGTAACGTTAACTGCTTCGGTCTCGTATACGAAAAACGCCCGTACCGCGCACGAACGCGGGCCGAGACGACGTCGGTGCTCGGTGCGGCCGAGACGAAGTCGATACCAACCCTGGCTACCATCACGTAGGCAGCGCCCACTTTTTCCACAGGAGGTAGACGAGGTGATGTGGAAAGATCTGCATGGATCCGTTTCGACGGGTTCGTTGCTGGATCGGCGCTACCGGATCGACGCGCCCATCGCACGTGGCGGAATGTCGACCGTGTACCGCGCACTCGACACCCGGCTGGACCGACCGGTCGCAGTCAAGATCATGGACCCCAAGTTCGCCGAGGATCCGCAGTTCGTCGCCCGGTTCGAGTTCGAGGCGAGGGCCGTGGCCAGGCTCAACAATCCGGGCCTCGTCGCTGTGTACGACCACGGCCGAGACGGAGAGTTCGCGTTTCTGGTCATGGAGTTGGTGGAGGGCGGAACCCTACGCGAACTTCTCCGTGAGCGTGGGCCGATGCCGCCGCACGCGGCTGCCGCGGTGGTCCGACCGGTTCTCGACGCCCTGGGTACCGCTCACCGTGCAGGCCTCGTTCACCGCGACATCAAACCCGAGAACATTCTCATCTCGGACGGCGGGGACGTGAAGATCGCCGATTTCGGCCTCGTTCGAGCCGTGGCGGCCTCGAATGCCACGTCGAGTTCCGTCATTCTGGGCACAGCCGCCTATCTCTCGCCCGAACAGGTGACGACCGGGTCCGCCAATGCGGGCAGCGACGTGTACGGCGTGGGTGTCGTCCTGTTCGAGTTGCTGACCGGGCGTACCCCCTTCAACGGTGACACGTCCCTCTCGATCGCGTACCAGCGGATCGACAACGATGTTCCCCATCCCAGCGCGTACATCGCTGGTGTACCGCCGGAATTCGACGAGCTGGTGGCCCGCGCCACCGATCGAGACCCGGCCTCCAGGTTCCAGAACGCCGACGAGATGGCACGTGCGCTCCGCGTGGTGTGTGGACGGTTGGAACTGCCCCCGTACCGCGTGCCTGCGCCGCGGCGTTCGGCCGAACATCGCAGTGCTGCAGCGTTGGGTGCGCCCACCACGTTCGCCGGCGAGCGCCCCGCCGCCGAACCACCCACCCAGGTGGTGTCGTCCACGCCCCCACCGGATGCTGTGGTGCATCACACCCGCGTTCAGACTGCACCGACGTATCGCGGCGACGCTTCGGGACCGACCGTCGACGACGACTCGGCCGATGCCGCACCGTCGCGCGCACCGGGTCGCCGCGAGTACCAGTTCCCCGACTTCGATGCCGACCGGCAGCGTTCGCGCCGAGCCATCGTCATCTGGCTGACCATCGTCGCGCTACTGGCGGTCGCCGTGGGAATCGGAGGTTGGTGGATGGGATCGGGCAGATACACCTCCGTCCCCGAAATCGGCGGATTGGATCTGCAGAGCGCACAGAGCACGCTCGCGGCCGCGGACCTGGAGAACACCGTCCAGGGCACCTACTCGGACACCATGCCGGTCGATGCTCTGATCGGCACCGACCCGGCCTCCGGTTCACGGGTGGCGAAGGGCGACACCGTCGACGTGCTCGTGTCGCTGGGCAAGCCGACCGTTCCGGACATCACGTCGAACATCTCGATCGGTGACATGCAGGATCTGTTGCGTGAGCGAACTTTCGAACCGGTCGACGGCGGTGAGGCTTTCAGCACCACCGCACCCGTCGGCGGGGTCGCGGCGTTGGATCCGGCGCCGGGAACCACACTCGCCGTCGGCGACACCGTCAAGATCCTGCGTTCCAAAGGCGCACCGCCGGTGGATGTTCCGGACGTGAACGGCTTGACGGCCGAGGAGGCGACGGCAGCGCTCGCCGCCGTCGACATCTCGGTGTCAGGCACCCAGGAGCAGTTCGACAAGGACGTCGACGGCGGCCGCGTCGCGGGTACGTCACCGGAGATCGGCACGTCCGTCACCGCGGGAAGCAGTGTGGAACTGCAGATCTCGAACGCGGTGTCGGTGCCGTCACTGCTCGGCCGGTCCGTCGGCTCGGCACGAGAGACGGTTCAGCGGTTGGGCTTGGACGTACAGGTCCGTCAGGTCTTCGACACCGACGGCTCACTCGTGGTGTCGCAGACCCCGGGACCTGGATCCAGAGTGGCCCCGGGGTCGACGGTCACCGTCGTGTCGTTGCCCTGATGCGGCAGTACTTCAGCCGCGCAGCATCTCCGCGACCAGGAAGGCGAGTTCGAGCGACTGCTGAGTGTTGAGCCTGGGGTCGCACGCTGTCTCGTAGCGCCCGGCCAGATCCAGATCCGAGATCTCCTGAGCGCCACCGAGGCACTCGGTGACGTTGTCCCCGGTCAACTCGACGTGCAGTCCACCCGGATGCGTTCCGAGCGCGCGGTGGATCTCGAAGAAGCCCTGAACCTCGTCGACGATTCGGTCGAAGTGTCGCGTCTTGTATCCCGTCGACGCCTCGTGCGTGTTCCCGTGCATGGGGTCGCACTGCCAGATGACCTGGTGTCCGGTGGCCTGCACCTTCTCGATGATGGGCGGCAGTAGCTCACGGACCTTGCCGTTGCCCATCCGCGAGATGAGGGTGAGCCGGCCGGGCTTGTTCGTCGGGTCGAGGCGTTCGACGTATTCCACGGCCATGTCCGGCGTGGTGGACGGCCCGATCTTCAGCCCGATGGGATTGTTGATCAACTCTGCGAGCGCGATGTGCGCCCCGTCGAGCTGACGGGTCCGGTCGCCGATCCACAGGAAGTGCGCGGACAGGTCGTACAGCTTGGGATGCTCGGCGTCAGCGTTGTCCAGCCGCAGCATCGCGCGCTCGTAATCCAGTACCAGTGCCTCGTGACTGGCGAAGATCTGCGCGGTTTCAAGGTTGGGATCCTTGACACCACAGGCGTCCATGAACCGCAGACCACGATCGATCTCCCCCGCCAACGCCTCGTACCGGGCACCGGCAGGCGAGTTCTGGACGAACTCACGGTTCCAATCGTGCACCTTGTGCAGATCTGCCATACCTGCGCCGGTCAGGGCGCGCACGAGGTTCATCGCAGCGCTCGCATTGGCGTACGCGCGCACCAGGCGAGACGGATCGTGCTGGCGGACAGCCTCGTCCGCGACGAGGGAGTTGACCATGTCACCGCGGTAGGACTTGAGGCCCAGCGCGTCGACATCGGCCGACCTGGGCTTGGCGTACTGGCCGGCGATCCTGCCTACCTTGACCACCGGCAGGCTCGCGCCGTACGTCAGAACGACCGCCATCTGCAGCAAGGTGCGGATGTTGCCCTTGATGTGCGGCTCCGTGTTGTCGACGAACGTCTCCGCACAATCACCACCCTGGAGCAGGAAGGCCTCACCCCGCGCGACCGCGGCCAGCTGGTCCGACAAGGACTCGACCTCGCCTGCGACGGTGATCGGGGGAACGCTCTCGAGCACTTTCCGCATGTCGGCTGCCTGGGCCGAATCCCACGACGGCTGCTGCGCCGCCGGCCGTGCGAGCGCGTCGTCGAGTTGCTGGCGCAATGTCGACGGCAAGGGCGGCAGGTCGGGCAAGCGGTCGATGGGTACGTCGACAGTCCAGTTCACCGCTACAGGATATTCGCACCGATACCGGTGCCGGCGTCGGGCTCCCCTGTCTGTCGCCGTGTCAGCTCGAGGCGTCCTCGACGGCCCTGTATTTGGCGAGATTGTGCCGGGCGTCGGCCAATGCGTCGTGTGCATCGTCGGGAGCGGGAGGCAGATATGGACTACCTCGGTCCTCCCAGTGTTGACGAAGCTCGCGAGTGAACCGCGGCAGCGATCGAGGCAGCTCGGTCATCGATCCCCAGAGCTGGCAGAGCGCGACATGGTCGTATGCGGCGACCCAGGCCCACAGCTCCACTTCGGCACCCGGGTACGGCACCAGGAACTCCAGCAGCTCGTCGCGGATTCTCGCGCGGCTCTTCCACAGCGGCGACGAGTACGGTGGCAGCTTGGGAAGGACGTTCCGGCGGACCCACTTGCCCGCCCGCTCGGGATCGAACTCGGAGGACACGGCGTAGAACTCACGTCCGTCCTCGGAGACCACAGCGATCGAGACCAGCTCGATTGTGCGACCATCCTCGATGAACTCGGTGTCGTAGAAGTAGCGCACGCTTCGAAGACTATCGGGCAGCCACAGGGTCGGCGTGAGTGGAGCCTGCGGAATGAATCAGGCTCAGCAGTGAGTGGAGCCTGCGGAATGAATCAGGCTCAGCAGCGAGTGGAGCCTGCGGAATGAATCAGGCTCAGCAGTGAGTGGAGCCTGCGGAATGAATCAGGCTCAGCAGTGAGTGGAGCCTGCGGAATGAATCAGGCTCAGCAGTGAGTGGAGCCTGCGGAAGAATCGGGGTGGGTGGTGCCGCACCGTCGTCAATCGCTATCGAGCACGCAGAAGGAACACGATGCTGGAAACACCCGAGATCGCCGCGGATCCGTCGGCGGGATCGACGCGACGTCGCACGTCGCCGTCGCTCGTCGCCGTGTGCGTGATCATCGCGGCCGCAGCGTTGGCGGGCATCGCGTACAACATTCTCGGCTTGCCCGGTTTGCGTGGGCTGACACCTCTCGGGAACTACTACCGGATCGACCTGGACGTCTACCGAATCGGCGGTGGCGTGTTCGCATCCGGTTCGCCGTTGTACGGGCAGATGCCTCCGACTGCGCTGGGCAACACTCTTCCCTTCACGTACCCGCCCATTGCCGCTGTTCTATTCAGTCCGTTGTCCGCGGTGAGCCTGTACTGGGCGAACATCATCGTGACGAGTGTGTCGCTGGTGTTGCTGTTCGCCACCATCGTGCTGACGTTGAGGTCGCTCGGCGTGGCGTCTTCCCTCGGCGCCTCGGTGTCCGCATGGAGGGAACAGCACCTACCCGGTCCTGTTCTGTTGTGGTCCGCGGCCGGGATCTTCGCCGCTGCGCTTCTGCTCGAGCCCGTGTTCTCGACTCTCGACTACGGGCAGATCAACATCGTGCTGATGGCGTTCGTCGCCGCCGACTGCCTGCTTCGTAAGACTCCGTGGCCGCGCGGACTCCTCATCGGTTTCGTTGCCGCGGTGAAGCTGACACCTGCCGTTTTCGTCCTGTACTTCCTGCTTCGCAAGGACTTTCGTGCTGCCGTCGTGGCCGGTATCAGCTTTGCTGCGTTCACCGCACTCGGATTCCTGATCACGTTCTCGGACTCGGTGACCTACTGGACCGACACATTGATCGATTCCGACCGAATCGGTAGGCCCGCGTACCCCGCGAATCAGAGCATCACCGGTGTGCTCGCGCGATTCGGACTCGACGATTCGCTTCGCTCGGTTCTCTGGATCGCCCTGTCGTGCTGCGTCCTCGCGGTGGCGGCGCTTGCGATGCGCCGAGCTTTCTCGGCCGGGCAAGGCGCCCTGGCCCTGGGAGTGAACGCGATCTTCGGTTTGCTGGTGTCTCCGGTGTCCTGGTCTCACCACTGGGTATGGGTGGTTCCGTTCATGGTGGCACTTACTGCACTCGCCTACCGCAGGCGTAGCTACCTGACGCTGGCGTTCGTCGGCGTCGGCGTCGTCCTGATGCACTTCGCGCCGCACTGGCGGCTGGCACCCGGCCGCTACTCGGGACTCGGGTGGCCGCTGTGGGACCAGGTAGCGGCGTCGTCGTACGTTCTCTGGGGCGCCGCTGCTCTCGTCGTCGTCATCGCGCTGCTTCGCTCGCCCGGAGTCGGTCGAACCCCGTCTTCGTCCTGACGACCCCCGCAGAACACTCAGCTCGCGCGGGTGTCCGGGATTCGCTCGGACCCTGCGACGGCGGAGTCCTCGGGCTTCTTCTTCATCGACGCCGCGTACACGTCCACGTACTCCTGACCGGACAGCAACATCAGGTCGTACATGACTTCGTCGGTGACTGCGCGCTCGACGAAGCGGTTGCCCGCCATGCCGTCGAAGCGCGAGAAGTCGATGGGCTTACCGATCTTGATGGTGATCTTCGCCGGACGCCACATCTTGGAACCGATGGGGTTCATCTTGTCGGTGCCGATCATCGCGACGGGAACCACCTGAACACCGGTCTGCAGAGCAAGCCGCGCCATGCCCGTCTTGCCCTTGTACAACCGACCGTCGGGCGAACGGGTGCCCTCGGGATAGATACCGAGGAGCTTGCCCTTGCCGATGACTCGCGCGCCTGCATTCAACGCGTCCTGCGCCGCATCCGCTCCGGTCCGGTCGATGGGGACCTGACCGACCGCGGTGAAGAACCACTTCTGGAATGCGCCCTTGAGCCCGGGGCCGGTGAAGTACTCGCTCTTCGCGAGGAACGTGATGCGCCGCTGCACTTTCAGCGGCAGGTAGAACGAGTCGAGAACCGCCTGATGGTTGCTGGCGAGGATCATCGGTCCTCGCGCAGGAATGTTCTCGAGGCCCTCTATCGTCGGCCTACCCAGTGCAACCAGGAGCGGACCGATGAGGACGTACTTGAACAGCCAGTACCACATGGCGTCCTTCCTGGTGAGACCAACGATGTCGAGTATCGGGTGCAGAGGAAACTGTACCTACCGTTTATGACGCCAGCCACAGATAGTGCGCACACGGGAGAAGCATCACAGAACCGGACCGTGAGGTCGCGTCCGGACCGTCGGCGCGAGGCCTCGCCTGCGTCAGTGCGACGCCGTCGAGAACGCGCTTCGTGCAAGGTCGGCCGCACCGATCATTCCGGCGGCTTCGCCTAGCTGGGTGGCGCGGATGGTCGCGAGTGGGCGGTGCCCCGCACCCGTCACCAGGCGTGCGCAGTGCTCGGTCGCTTCGTTGAGAAATTGACTGGACGACGTCGCCACTCCGCCGGCGATCACGATCAGATCGGGATCGTAGACATCGCTCACCATGGACAGCCCGACACCGAGCCACCGAGAGAACTCGTGCATGGTGCGGATACCGATCTCGTCGCCGTCCTGAGCCGCCGAGGCGATCCTCCGTCCCGTCAGCGAACCGGGATCGAGAAAGACCTCACGGGCCAGAATTGTCGACGAACCCTGATCTGCGGCAAGAAATTCGACCGCAGTGTCCACCAATGCCGTTCCGCTGCAGTACCGTTCCCAGCATCCTCGCTTGCCACAGGGGCAGGCACGACCGTCGGGGACAACTTGGATATGCCCGAGTTCCGGTGCAACACCGTAACTTCCGCGGTAGATCTTGCCGTCGATCAGAAGCGCGGCACCGATACCCGTTCCGATGGCGACCATCACGACGTTGCGCCCGTCGGCTGCAGCACCGAATCGGTACTCGGCCCACGCCGCCGAGTTCGCGTCGTGCTCCAGCACGACGGGCAACCCGATACGATCGCTCATCCGTTTGGCTACCGGGCTACCCACCCATGGGAGATGCGGGGCGAATCGGACCGACGTTCGATCGGAATCCAGGAAACCTGCGACCGCCAGACCGACTGCCTCCACGGGGTGCCGAGTCGCGAGTTCGCGGACGACACGCTCCAACCCGCGCTCGAGGGCCGCAGCGGTGTGCGGCGTCGGCGACTGGGTGGAATCGATGACCTGACCGGACGCGTCGACAACGGACGCACGCAAACTGGTGCCTCCGACATCGATACCGATCGTGAGTGATTGACGCTGCCGTTTCATTGTCCGACCTTTCTCGGCCGCCCCCAACGGCTATCTCGAGCTTTCGTGCTTCGGCCACCCCAGGAACGGCTGTCCGTCAGTTCCCGGGCTTCTCGGTGGCCGCATCTTTCACGGTAACCGTAATCGGAACGAACTTCGCTCGTCGAACTATCGGGTCTTCCGTGTCGTGCCCGACAGTGCTGTCCCCGCCGTGAGGCATGTCACCGGAGGTGTCTTCCACCGACGACGACGCTGCGGTGTCGCGTGCACCGGCGTAGCCCTCACCAGGAGCAGGGCGGCCCGCGTGCTCGGCCATGATCTGCCTCAGCAACGCCAGAACCGTCGCACCCTCGGAGGCGAGCAGTGTCAACAGGTCGTGCTGCTCCCCGCGCAGCAAGGCAGCCAGCGCGCAGACCGGGCACCAACTGCACCCCTGCTTCGGTCGTTCGCTCTGCTCCTCGACAGCTTGACGGAGAACAGGTTCCAACCTCGTCAGCACCGTCTCCGCGAGCGACCACAATTCAGCCGCGACATCCGAATGGCGCTCGTTCACGTCGAACTCACGCCCCGACGAGCGTCCCGCGCACTGACCTTCATGCCGGCCACACCGCCGGGTCGGGACGGAAACGGATGACGAGGCGCCCGGCGTCGAACTCCGCACCGAGCACGATGCATCGCCTCAGGACGGAAGCGAGCCGAACGCGCCTGCGAACGCCGTCGGCCCCGATGATCACGTCGTCGTCCACGCGTCCGAGAGTGAGGGTCGACGGATCGACGAGCGGCAGAACCATCGTCATCGCGTAGATCGACTCCAACCCTGTTCCTGACTCGTGCGCGACGGTCGGCGTGTCCGTTCCCGGTCGCTCGTCCGTCGTGTCGGTGGTCCGTTGCGTGTCAAGTGCAGCAAGAGAGACCAACCCTACCGGCTCCTGGGACGCCTGTTCCACGACGACGACGGCCGTACCTGCCGCCAGGTCGGACACCTCTCCGAGCACCTCCTGTTGAGCGGACCGCCACCCTTCGAACCAGAAGACGGCGGGGTGCGCTCCGACCAAGCCGATCGACGACGAATTGAGCAGCGGCAGAACTTTGTTGACGACGATCGTGTCCACGGCCAGACCCGTCAGCGCAGCCGCGGACAACGTCCGCCTGGCTTCGGCGACGCCGACTCGGTCCGGGGTGAGCACCACCGTCATCGATGTTCGAGAGTGGTCGAGGAACAGTTCCCTGATACGTTCCGCCGCGGTGACGATGTTCTCCAGCATCGCGACGACGAGGGTCAGTCTCGGGTCCGTGCCGGTTCCGGCGACGATCCGGTCGTGGCGCGGCCAGAGCCGTTCGAGATACCCGGCAACGAGGTCCGGCAGTTGAAGAATGCGCAGTGCGTCCGCGGTGGCCGGAAGGTCGACGAACACTGTGTCCCAACGGGATTGGTCTATGAGATCGACCAACCGATCGAGACCGACGAGTTCCTGCACCCCTGGAGCGCCGATGATCTCCTCGGGATCGACCGCACCGAACCGGACTCCGTGTTCGTGGCCGGCGCCGGCCATGGACAGGATGGAGGTCAACGCGGCGTATTTCGTCGCCACCAGGGCCAGAGTGTCCAGTTCGAGAACGTCCAATCCGGGCTCGACCGCCGCGGGCTCGGCGCCGCCCGCGCGGCCGTTGTTCACGCCGAGCACGTCGGTCACCGAATGCGCTTGATCGAACGAGACGACGAGAGCTCGCGATCCCGCCCGGACGTCGTCGACAGCCGACTTCAGCGCAAACGTCGTTTTGCCCGCACCGCCTTTGCCGACGAACAGCCGGACTGCAGTGCGGGCATCGGAACGGGCCTCGGTCAGCCTTCGACTCGCTTCTTCAGTTCTTTGAGTGCAGTGTCGGTGATGACCTTCTCTGCCTTCCGCTTGAACAGACCGATCATCGGAATGTTCAGGTCCACGGCGAGTTCGTACGTGACCTCGGTACCGCCGGCTGCGTTGTCTTTCAACGTGTACGAGCCGTTCTGCGATTTCTGCATCTCACCCGACACCAGTTCCCAGGACACGGACTTTCCATCCGCCGCCCACTGGTAACTCAGCTCGTAGGTGTCCTTGACCATGCCCGCGTCCAGTACGAACTTCACCCGCTCCGCGCGACCGTCGGATCCGGCCGCGACGACCTCGACGGACTTCGCCGCCGACACCCAGGACGGGTAGGCATCGAAGTCCGCGATCACGTCCATTACCTGCGCGGACGGAGCATCGACTGTGATCGACCTCTGAGTTCTCTCGGCCATCGTGGTTACTCGGTGTCCCTTCTGTTCTCACGCCGCACTTGTTCATGTCATCGGCAGGTACGTACGTCACCCGCGCCGGGAGCACTGCCGTCCTTCATCTCACACGATGGCAGGCGGGTCGCACAACGGCCGCTCACCTGCCGCGCGTCCCGCCTCGAGCTCCCGTTTCACTTCGAACGCCATTGCCTTGCCTGCTACCCGTCGTCGTCGATTCTCCGCGGCGAGGTCGATGGACGTCCGGACGGCCGGCTCCGCGTGCAGAAAGTAATGGAGTACGACGCCGTCGAGCTTCGGAACGGGCTCGAGCCAGACCTCCATCGTTCCCGTGAGGGCGCCTTCGACAGACCACCTGAAGCCTTTGTCGGCGCGATCGTCGGTGACGTCGACGCGGAGGTCCGGCCACCATCGACGCCAACGCCTCGGATGCCCCAGCGACTCCGCCACGGCGGAACCCGGCGCAGCGACGAACGTCTGATCGGCTACTTGGACACTGCTCATGAGATGAGCTTCACACATCGGGACTTCAGCGCGCGCACGAGGCGGTCGAACCGGCCTCGCAACCGGGTCTACAGTGAGACGAATCCGACTACTCGTGAGTAGAGCTAACGTTCATTGGAGGTCACCGTGCGCGAGTTCACATCTCCCGCCGCTTTTGTCGTCGAAGAATCTGCGTCGGTCGTGGACACCGTGTTCGCTCGGGCAGCCTCCGAACCTCGGTCGGTCGCATTTCGCCGGTCCGTCGACGGTTCCTGGTCCGATGTCACCGCCGAGCAGTTCGCCACGGAAGTGAACGCCGTCGCGAAGGGCTTGATCGCCGCGGGAGTCGAACAGGGCGATCGCGTCGGGCTCATGTCGTCGACTCGGTACGAATGGACGGTCGTGGACTACGCGATCTGGGCCTCGGGCGGCGTCACGGTCCCGATCTACGAAACCTCGTCGGCGGGTCAGGTGGAATGGATCCTGTCCGACGCCCGACCTGTTCTGCTGATCCTCGAGACCGAGAAGCACGTCACCGACACAGCGGACGTGGTCGCCGCCGCAGAATCGGTTCGGACGACGTTCCGGATCGACGCAGGCAACGACGAGGACGGAGCCGTTGCTCGGTTGACCGAGCTCGGAGCAACCGTCGAGGACAACGCCGTACGCACGCGTGTCGACGCTCTGCGCTCCTCTGATCCAGCGACGCTCATCTACACCTCCGGCACCACCGGGCGACCCAAAGGTGTGCAGTTGACGCACGCGAACCTCGTCGCCGAGTCGCGTGGAATTCGCGAGACGTCGCTGAAGGAGTTGCTACGTCCCGGCAGCCGGACGTTGATGTTCCTGCCGTTGGCGCACGTTCTCGCTCGCGCGGTCACGATCGCCGCGTTCGACGCCGGCACAGCCGTCGGACACACGAGCGACATCCCCAATCTCGTCGCGACGTTCGGTTCCTTCCGTCCGGACTTCATACTGTCGGTGCCCCGCGTGTTCGAGAAGGTCTACAACACTGCCAAGCAGAAAGCACACGCGGACGGCAAGGGCAAGGTCTTCGATGCAGCCGCGGACACTGCCGTGGCGTGGAGCGAAGCACAGGACACAGGCGCCGGTCTGGTTCTGAGGGTCAAGCACGCTGTGTTCGACAAACTCGTCTACTCGAAGTTGCGGGCCGCGCTGGGCGGACAGTGCCAACTCGCGATCTCCGGTGGCGCGCCGCTCGGTGCACGCCTCGGCCACTTCTACCGAGGTATCGGCATACCGATCTTCGAAGGCTACGGACTCACCGAGACCAGTGCAGCATTCGCGGTCAACACGATCGGCCACCAACGTGTCGGCAGCGTCGGACGACCGCTCCCCGGCAACACGGTCCGTATCGCCGAGGACGGTGAGATCCAACTCCGCGGCCCGGTGGTGTTCGACGGCTATTGGCGCAACGACGAGGCATCGGCCGAGTCCTTGGACGAAGGGTGGTTCCGCACAGGAGATCTGGGTTCGGTGGACGGCGACGGATACATCACGATCACCGGCCGCAAGAAGGAACTCATCGTCACAGCAGGCGGAAAGAACGTGTCGCCGGCAGGGCTCGAGGACCGGTTGCGCGCGCACCCACTCGTCAGTCAGGCCATCGTCGTCGGCGATCAGAAGCCGTTCATCGGCGCCCTCATCACGCTCGACGAGGACGCACTGTCGGGATGGAAGGACGCACACGGCAAGTCCGCCGACGCGAAGGCTGCGGATCTCGCGACCGACCCCGATCTCATCGCCGACCTCGATGCGGCTGTGGCGGACGCGAACACCACCGTCTCGCACGCCGAAGCCATCAAGAAGTACCGAGTACTCCCAGGCGATTTCACCGAGGACGCCGGTGAGATGACACCGACCATGAAGCTCAAGCGCAACGTCATCACGGCGTCGTACGCCAAGGACATCGAGGCCATCTACTCCAAGTGAACGTCGCCTGTGATGGAAGCCTGGACTTTCCCGGCTTCCATCACAGCAAGCGTCGAAGCTTCGCTGCCAATGCGTCCCACTGCCACTCGGCTCGGACCCAGGAGCGACCTGCGTTTCCCATCGACGTCGCGAGCGCTCGATCGGAGAGTATCCGTACGACGGCGTCGGTGATCGCATCGACCGACGTGCCGTCGACCACCAAGCCGGTCTTGCCTTCGAGGACGGTTTCCGGTGCGCCACCGGACATTCCGGCGACGACGGGGACTCCGGTCGCGGACGCTTCGAGGTAGACGATGCCGAGACCTTCGACGTCGAGACCGGCGCCTCGCGTCCGGCTGGGCATCGCGAACACGTCGGCGATCGTGTGATGAGCCGCCAGCTCGGCGGAAGGGACGGTCCCGGTGAAGATCACGTGCTCCTCGACACCGGCCTTGCGTGCCAACGTGCGCAGGGCTCCTTCGTAGGGACCGCCTCCGACGATCACCAGGACCGCGCCGTCCACCTTCGCCCGAATGCCCTCCATCGATCGGATCAGATAGTCCTGCCCCTTCCTCGGTACCAGCCGGGACAGGCACAGAACAGTCGGACGGTCTCCGAGTCCGTATCGAGCCCGCAGCTCGGCTCGCGCACCGGCGTCCGGTGCGAAACGGTCGGTGTCCACTCCGGACGGAACGTGTTCGAGGGCTGCACGTGGACCGAATGCCGCGGCGAATCTGCCTCGGGTGTATTTGCTTACGTAGGTCACCGTATCGACGGTGTTGCCGATGATGCGCAGGGTTCCCCGCCCACCGGGAACCATCGACCACCCCACCTCGTGACCGTGTGTACTAGCGACGACTGTCTCCGCGCCCGCGCGTCGCACCACAGGAGCCATCACCGCGAGCGGTGCCGCCGCGCCGAACCACACCGAATCACATCCGTGCGCCCGCACCAGCTGCGCCGCCCGCCGTGCCACCAACGGAGTGGGAAGCATCAGCGTTGTCGGGTGCCGAACCACCTCGAACGGCTGACGCTCGTCGAACTTCACATGGCTGTCTCCGCGCCACCGCGGCGCGTAGACCACCAGCTCGTCCGCAGGAAACCGTGTGGCAAAGCTGTGCAGGTAGGATTGGATGCCGCCCGGGCGTGGTGGAAAGTCGTTCGTCACCAGCAGAGTCCGAGGCATGTGTTCACCGTAGGTCAGCGGGACTGCTGGAGAACCCACGACCCCCATCGGCTTACGAACTCGTCCAAGCCTGTTCCCAGAGCGGAGGCGACGCCCGCCGCTGTCTCGACTGCAGTCTTGGGGCCGTCGGCGAGTTGCATGTACAACCGGCGCTGTGCCGGCTCGCCGAATTCCGCTGCCACGAAGGCGAAGACCGACCACGCGGACTCGTACGCGAGCGTGGTGCGCACTCCCCCCGCCGCGAAGTCGGAATCCTCCGGAAGCACCGTCGGTGGACCTCCCTGCATCACTACAGCACTCAAAGTCGGTGCGATACGGTCGAACTCGATATTCGATTCGCGGTAGCCCGAATAGTCGGCGAACCCCTCGAGGACCCACATGGGTGAGCCGTCGACGGTGTCGGATCTGGCCGCGACATGGGTGAGCTCGTGGCGCAGAACGGTTCGGGTCGTGACATCGGTGAGCCGAGCAGGCGCTGCGGGCCCGAACACGACTCGTTGCCCGGTCACCGGCCGGTCCTGGCGCACCGCATCCGAGACAGTCACGGCGGCGACGTCGGACTCCGCGGTGGCGTCTCCGGCCGATGCCGCGAATTCCGCTGCCGATCCGGAGGTGAAGATCAACGCCGACTGCGGCCAGTCGTCGCCGTAGAAACTCGTGACGGCATCGACGGCCGAGGGCAGCTCGGCAACGACCGCGTCGACGAGCGCGCTCTGGTCCGGATGGCCGAGCACGACGGAGGTACCACCCGCGGTGGCAACCGATCGGGCAATAACGGGCCCGAAGTCCCACGGCCCGCGCCACGTCGTCCGATCCGTTCCCGGCACCGGTGTGTCCGACACGATGCGCCACTCGTCACCACGCCGCGCCACCACCAGGGAAACCGGTCGCCGTGTCGATTCGGCGTCGGGTCCGGACACTGCGTAGCGCAGCACCACGGACGGCGCCCAGACGTCGGCGGCGTTCAGCGGCGACGCGATCGCCGAGGGAACCGGAACCTCCGGCTCGTCGACCAGTTCGTATCCCCAGTCCGAGAAGGGGACTGCGGACATGTCGTTCGCTCGACGGACCTGGGCCTGCAGAAACTCGGGATCCGCCGCGGGATCGACGACCTGCTCCAACGCGTCGACGTCGTTGGTGCGGAGTGCGTCCGCCCATTTCTGCAGCAGCGCCTCGACGCCGTTCCGCCGACCGTCCTCGTAAGGGTTCGAGACAGTCGTCGACTGCGGTGAGTTCGGCGGTGGAGTCGTGGTTGCTCCGGACGCGCAGGAACCGAGCACGACCACTGCACACAACGACGCGAACGCCGAACGAAGCGCCCGCGTTCGCACGACGAAGATCAGTAGCGACGTGCGCCGTAGTACGGGAACGACGCCATGGACTGCACCTTCACCGGGACGCCGAACGTCGAGGCGTGCAGAACGTTGCCGTTGCCCGCGTACAGGCCGACGTGAGACGCATCGGGGTAGAAGAGCACGACGTCTCCGGGCTGCAGGTCCTTCTGATCGACGGGAGCGCCGCCCGCGGCCTGAGCCTGACTGGACCGCGGCAGGGTCTTTCCCACCTGCTTGTAGGCCCACACGACCAAGCCCGAGCAGTCGAAGCCGTCCGGTCCGGTCGCGCCCCACACGTAGGGCTTACCGATCTGGGTGAGCCCAGCCTGCAGGGCACCGGAACCCGACCCGGGGATGAGGTTGGACAGAATCTTGGACAGATCGAACCCGGGCGGCAGAGGCGAACCCGCAAGCTCGGCCTGCTCCGCTCCGGACAGTGCGTTGAAGCTGGCGATGACCTCCGCCATCTGACTTTGGAGCTCGCTCTGCTTGGCCTGAAGATCGTCGCTGACGACCTTGGCCTGCTCCGCTGCTGCACGCGCGGCGTCGGCCGCGGCACGTGCTGCCTGATCCGCCGCCGCGGCATCGGCACCGGCCTGCTTGAACTGCTCCACCTGACGCGCCGTCTCGGCGGAGATCACGTCGAGTGCGGACATCTGATCGAGGAGCTGCTGTGGAGAGTCGCTGACCATCACGGCGAACAGGCGGTTGGTGCGGCCACCCTGGTAGTTGGCGTTGGCCACCTTGTCCACGGCCGGTTTCACCTGCGCCAGGGCCTCCTGGGCCCGATCCAGCTCGGCCTGGTGCGCACCTACAGCGGCTTCGGCGTCCTGCTGCACGGCCGTCTTCGCATCCAGGTCGATCTGGGCGTTGTGCAGAGCTTCCGTCGTCTGCTCGGACTCCCGGGACAGATCTGCGAGCCGCGTCTGGGCGTCGGACGCACTGTCGACACCCGGTTGCGCGCCGGCCACGGCTGTTGGAGAGACGACGAGGCAGGCCGCGAGAATGGCCGCCGCGAGAATGCCCTTCTTCGAGCGGGTGATGCGCTTGACAGTCGGTGTCGCCACGAAAGGTGACTCTCCGTTCTTGCAGTTCGTAGTCCAAAGGGGTGCGCCGAGATGAAACTTTCGGCGAAGAAACAAACCCTACCCATGAGTAGGTGCCCGCGAGCGTGGAACGAGACCGAAATTTCGGACTTTTTCCGGAACTCGATCCTGCTCCATCGAGGTCGACGGTCTCGAACAGGTTACGGTTCGGCAGCTGACGAGTCCATTCGGCGACCTGCCAGGCTCCACGCACCGGTGCCTGACGAAAAACAGCACCAGGCGAGCCCGTGAGGCTCACTCCTGGTGCTGTCCTTACACACGATCATCGAATCAGTAGCGACGTGCTCCGTCGAACGGCATCGACGAGACGGGCGCGACCTTGACGGGGACACCCGACGTCGACGCATGGATGACGTTGCCGTTGCCCGCGTAGATTCCGGAGTGCGATCCGCCGTAGAAGGAGACGACATCGCCCGGCTGCAGGTCGGACTGCGACACGGGGGTGCCTGCCGCGGCCTGGTCGTAGCTGGTGCGCGGCAGACTGATGCCGGCCTGCTTGTACGCCCACTGAACGAGTCCGGAGCAGTCGAACGAGTCGGGGCCCGAAGCGCCGTAGACGTACGGCGATCCGATCTTCGACTCGGCGGCCTGAACTGCCTTGGCAGCCGGGGTGACCTGTGGTGCGAGCGGTGCGGGAGCCGCAGGCAGACCGGGGATCTCGGTCGGCAGCGGCGGAAGACCTGGGATTTCCGGAATCTCGAAGGTACCGACTCCGGGGATGGTGATGGGGGCCGCCATTGCGGGGGCTGCGGGCAGAACGACCGCACCGGCAGTGATCGCGCCGGCTACGAGGATTCGACGCAATTGGCGGGTTGAAGTATGTGACGCCACGAGAAAGGGTTGCTCCGTTTCTTCCACTCATCCGCCGACCGAGTTAGCTGACGGGTTCGGGCTGGGAAGATCAGCCCTACCCACCCGGACGCTGGTAGCGGCCGAAGCAGGATTCACCCCAATGGAAATCGGGTTCCCGGTACGGGCGCTCTCGCGAGCATCCCGATTAGGCGGTGACTTGCGACGCCGCTCCGGTTTGGATTGGCGAGACTCCGCAAGGTCTCAGGAAGATTACGAAACGGCATACCCCTGTGTCGACCCCAACTCGCCGAAGCGACCCGAAGAAGTCGATTCGACCCTAGATTGCGCGTCGATCCCCGCTTGTGTCACGAGCCGGTAACGAACCCCCGGAAGGGTCCTGTTCCGGGCCGACGACGAGACGTAGTTTCGGCACGAGACCACTCTCGGCAAGAACATCCATGGCCCCCAGTTCTTCCTGGTCGAGCGCTATCCGAGGGCGCGGAATCCCGACGTCCACCGGACGCCCCTCGGCCGTACCGGGCGGTCCGAGCAACACCGTCACGACACAGTCTGCGCACGCGATGTCACGGACCTTGCAATCACTGCAATCGATGATCATGTGATCTCCATCTCTTTCCCGTTTGGTCGACCCTTCACCGCGAAACCTAGCGATCCACTCCGACACGTTCAGCGTCCCGAGCAAGATCGGCATTGCTGTCGGTGCCTGTCGCTACCGTCTGCACTCGTGAGCGTCCCGATTCAGCTGAGCTTCGACGAGCTCGACACTCCGTTGCACGACACGACGTTCGTCGTAGTCGACCTGGAGACCACAGGTGGCAGCCCGGACACCGAAGCGATCACCGAGATCGGGGCGGTGAAGATTCGGGGCGGCGAGGTCATCGCCGAGTTCGCGACGCTGGTGGACCCGGGCCGATCCATTCCGCCGTACATCGTCGAGCTCACCGGGATCACCACTGCCATGCTGATCGGCGCCCCTCGGATCGACCGAGTGCTGCCCAGCTTTCTCGAGTTCGCCCGCGGCTCGGTCCTCGTCGCACACAACGCCCGCTTCGACACTGCTTTCCTCAGGGCGGCCGCGTCACGGCTGGACATCGCCTGGCCCAAGTTCCAGGTGCTCTGCACGGTCAAACTCGCCCGACGAGTACTCACCCGCGACGAGGCACCCTCGGTGAAACTGTCGGCACTGTCCTCGCTCTTCCAGGTCAGCACCGTACCCACCCACCGCGCCCTCGACGATGCACGAGCAACGGTCGACGTACTGCACGCATTGATCGAGCGAGTGGGCAATCAGGGTGTCCACAGCTACGCGGAACTCGTCGACTACCTGCCTGCTGTGTCGGCCGGGCAGAGAGCCAAACGCTCACTCGCCTCTCACCTACCCCGTACCCCGGGCGTCTATCTCTTCAAGGGACCGGGCAACGAGGTGCTGTACGTCGGCACGTCGAACAATCTGCAGCGGCGCGTGCGCAATTACTTCACCGGGTCCGAGACGCGTGGCCGCATGAAGGAAATGGTGGGCCTCGCCGTCGGCGTCGACCACGTCGAATGCGCCCATGCCCTCGAAGCCGGAGTGCGCGAGCTTCGACTTCTGTGCGCCCACATCCCCCCGTACAACCGCCGCTCCAAGTTCCCCAAGAAGGGTTGGTGGATCACGACGACCACGGAGGCGTTTCCACGCCTCTCCGTCGTCCGCTCACCGACGGAGAACTCGATCGGCCCCTTCGGCGCCCGCGGTGATGCCGCCGACGCCGCTGCGCTCGTCTCCGAGGTACTCGGTATCCGTACCTGCACTCGCCGCATCCCCCGCACCTCCCTGCACGCGTGTCCGGGCGAAGCTGTCGGCGGGTGCGCCGCGGGTGGCCCCACGCCACTCACGCCCGACGAGTACGCAATCCTGCCGGGCCGGTTCGTCGAGCTCGCACACGGACGCGACGACTGTGCGCTTCAGGCCGCCCGGGATCGAATCTCCGCGCTGTCCGATGCCGAGCTGTTCGAGTCCGCAGCCAGGCTTCGAGACAGGCTCGCTTCGCTTGCAGACGTTCTACGCCGGATGCACCGGCTCGCAGCCATCGCGGCGATCGCCGAGCTGATCGTCGCCCGACGTGCGCCGGACGGTGGGTGGGAACTGGCCGTGGTCCGCCACGGCCGCCTCGCTGCATCGGCCGTCACCGCGCGCCGAGTGCACCCGATGCCCGTCGTGGAAGCGATCGTGGCAGCCGCGGAAACCGTCGTGCCGGACTCCACGCCCTTTCGAGGCGCATCACCGGAGGAAGTAGCCCTCGTCGGCCGCTGGCTCGAATCCGACGGCGTAAGGATCGTCCGGACCACCGACGGATACGCAGAGCCCGTTCACGGAGCCGGAGGGTGGCGGCAGTGGTGCACCACCGCTCGCACCGTGTCCAGGCACGAACGCGCGATGGCCGTCACACCGGTGGAGGACACCGGCGTCGGCGCCCACCTTCGTGCGGCGCTCTAAACTCGGCAGCATGATCAACGCAATCGTCATGATCGATGCCGAGTCGCACGCCATCCCGGAGACCGCACAGGCGGTCGCGGACGTCGATGGCGTCACCGAGGTCTACTCGTGTGCAGGGGACGTGGACCTCATCGCGATCGTCAAGGTCAGGGACCACGCACAGATCGCCGACGTGATCACGCAGCACATCAACAAGGTGCCCGGTGTCGTGAACACCGCCACCCACATCGCGTTCCAGTCCTACTCCAGCGCGGACATAGATGCGGGCTTCTCCATAGGCGAGTAGTCGGCCGGGCGCAGCGACCCCGTCAATCGAGTTCGTTGGACCGTGCGATCCATCGATCGAGCAGGCCTGCGGTTGCTCCGGAATCGACAGCGGCAGCAGCACGCTCGACACCACGCTTCAGCAGACCGGTCAAGTCGTCGGCGACGATCCCGGACGTGATCCCGTCGTGCGCCGTCAGTGCCGCAGCGGCGTTCAGAAGGACTGCGTCGCGCACCGCACCGTGCTTGCCGGCGAACACCTCCCGAGCCACCTGCGCGTTGAAGGCAGCGTCGCCTCCGCGGAGCGCGTCGATGTCGACGAGATCGAACCCGAAGTCCCTCGGGTCGATCCTGGCCACCGTCACGTCGCCACCCGACACGATGTGCACTGTCGTCGTCGTGGACAGCGTTATCTCGTCGAGGCCGTCGTCACCACGGACGACCAATGCGCTGGTGCCACGACCGGCGAACACCCGGGCCACGACGGGAAGCAACGAGTCGAACGCACAGCCGATCAGACCCGCCCGCGGCCGCCCCGGGTTGGTCAGGGGACCGAGCACGTTGAAGACCGTCGGGATGCCGATCTCCTTCCGCGGAGGGCCCGCGAAACGCAGCGCCGGATGGTAGACAGGCGCGAAACAGAACCCGATTCCCACGTCTCGGACCGTGGTCGCGACACCGTCCGCTCCGAGCCCGAACTTCACTCCGAGGGCCTCGAGCACATCCGTCGTCCCACTTCGCGAAGACGCAGCACGGTTGCCGTGTTTGACCACCGGAGCTCCGGCCGACGCCACGACGAGGGCGGCCATCGTCGAGATGTTGACCGTGTCGGCGCCGTCGCCACCCGTACCGACGACGTCGACGGCATTCGGTTCGCTGTCGACCAAGGTCGCATGGCCCAGCATCGAGTTCGCCAGTCCGCTCACTTCCTCCGGAGTCGGACCCTTCATCTTCAGAGCGACACCGAAGGCCGCGATCTGAGCGGCAGTGGCGTTGTCGGACATGATCTCGTCCATCGCCCAAGCCGTGTCGTCGGCGGAGAGATCGACGTTCGACGTCAGCGCACCGAGTACGGCCTTCCAGGTCCTGCTCGGCACACCGTTGCTCGCATCTGTCATCGACTACTCCCCATACCTTCCTCGGCCGTTCCAGAGCTCGACGCTCTCGATCGGCAGTCCGCGACGTGCGACCGAAAGCCTAGTCAGCACCGGCCGGAGACGCCCCTCCAGGTTGCAGCGCATCCCACCCCTCGACCACACCACCTCGCCGCTGCGCGAGACCGGCCATTCGCGAGCGTTCCTGTGAACAGTGCAACGCGTCGATCACCTGCACCCGCTGCAGCGTCAGGCCGACACCGCCCTCGACACTCGGGCGGTAACCGATGGTCGGAATCTCCGGGCGCGGGCGCGGATCCATCACCGGCTCGTACCCGTCCTGCGCGGCGACGGCCGTCGCGTCCTCGATCTGGTCCGGCGGCAACACCAGGTGATGACGGAACACCGCCTCCGCTGTGTCGACCCATCCCGCAGCCGCTCCGCGACCGAGCGCCGTCGAACACGATTCGACGTCGTCGAAGGAAAATGCCACTACCACCAAATCGTCCCTGGCGGGGTCGAGAGGAACAGTCTTCGCCCCTCCGAACAACCGCCGGAACCATGATGCGCCACCGTTCGTTGCCATGAGGCGAGCCTTGCACGACAACCTATGCGCAGCGTGGTCGATGCGCTTGACCTGGCCATACGCGGGAACCGGCAATCACCCCTGCGTCGGCGACGCGCCAAGACCGGACCCGAGTATGCCTCCGGTACTACGAGCAGTCATACTTCTTTCTGTGACGAGCGCTGTAGGGACTCAAGGATCGGCAATCACCCAACGCGTGCACTCGCTGAACCGTCCCAATATGGTCAGCGTCGGCACCATCGTGTGGCTGTCGAGCGAACTCATGTTCTTCGCTGGACTTTTTGCGATGTACTTCGTCGCGAGGGCGCAGGCAAACGGAAACTGGCCACCGGAACCGACCGAGCTCAACCTCGCGCTCGCCGTTCCGGTCACCGCCGTGCTGATCGCGTCGTCGTTCACCTGCCAGCTCGGGGTCTTCGCCGCCGAGCGCGGTGACGTCTTCGGACTGCGACGCTGGTACGTCATCACCCTGGCGATGGGCATCTTCTTCGTGGCCGGACAGGGCTACGAGTACTACCACATGGTTCACGAAGGCACGACGCTCTCCTCGAGCGTCTACGGATCGGTCTTCTACATCACGACCGGATTCCACGGACTGCACGTCATCGGCGGTCTGATCGCATTCGTCTTCCTCATTACTCGAACGCTTGTCAGTAAGTTCACGCCGGCACAGGCCACCGCCGCGATCGTCGTGTCCTACTACTGGCACTTCGTCGACATCGTGTGGATCGCGTTGTTCGCCACCATTTACTTCATCCGCTAGTAGACATAAAGCAGATCAAGTGTTTTCACTTCGCCAACCGCAGCGAACGACCTGTATCAGCCCCAGGCCGTTCGGTCCGTCCCGACACGACAAGGGATAGAAGATGAGTTCATCTCACCCAGCAGCATCCGATGCCGCAGCCAAGAACAGGCGCAAGCGCAAGACTCGTCGCCGTGTGACCGGTGCGCTCGTGCTGATGATGGGACTCCTGAGTGCAGGATTTCTCGCATCGGCTCTGACCCCCACCCCGCAGGTCGCGACGGCCGATCAGGATTCGGCCGCTCTGATCCGCGAAGGCAAGCAGTTGTACGACACCTCGTGCGTCACGTGCCACGGCGTCAACCTGCAGGGTGTGCAGGACCGCGGCCCGAGCCTCATCGGCGTCGGCGAAGCTGCCGTCTACTTCCAGGTCTCCTCGGGACGTATGCCTGCCGTACGTAACGAAGCTCAGGCGATCCGTAAGCCACCGAAGTTCGACGACAAGCAGATCGACGCTCTCGGCGCGTACATCCAGGAGAACGGTGGAGGCCCCACGGTCATCCGCGACAGCAACGGCGAAATCGCGCAGTCCTCGCTCGCCAGCGGCGACGTCGCTCGCGGTAGCGAACTGTTCCGCTTGAACTGTGCGTCGTGCCACAACTTCACCGGTGAGGGCGGCGCACTGTCCTCCGGTAAGTTCGCTCCCCCGCTCGGACCTGCATCGGAGCAGGAGATCTACGCGGCCATGATCAGCGGCCCACAGAACATGCCGAAATTCTCCGACCGTCAGCTGACGCAGGAAGAGAAGATCGACATCATCTCCTACGTGAAGTCCGCTCAGGAGACCAAGGCTCCCGGTGGATGGGGACTCGGCGGCTTCGGACCCGGTACGGAAATGATTGCTATCTGGGTTGTCGGAATCGCTGCCGTCGTCGGCGCGACGATGTGGATCGGATCACGGTCATGAGCGAAGCCGATCCCGAACGCACAAGCCATGGCCACGATGACAGCGCGAAGGTCGACAAGGTGGATCTGAACAAGAAGTACACCGACGAGGAACTCGCCGGTATGACACGTGAGCAGTTGGTCGAACTCGGCACCAACCTCGACCACGTGGACGTCGCGTACCGCCGCGACCGTTGGGCTGTGAAGGGCACCCGCGCAGAGAAGCGGGCCGAGCGCAGCGTTGCTGCCTGGTTCACTCTCGCCGGCGTGTCCGCGGTCGCGTTCATCGCGATCTACCTGTTCTGGCCCTGGCAGTACGCCGGCATGGGCGAAGAGAACTACGGCGCCTACTCGCTGTACACCCCGTTGATCGGCCTCACCATGGGTCTGGCGATCCTCGGTGTCGGCGTCGGCGCAGTCCAGTTCACCAAGAAGTTCATCCCCGAAGAGGTGTCCATCCAGGACCGCCACGACGGTGGTTCGTCCGAGGTCGACCGCAAGACCGTCGTCGCCGAGCTCGGCGATTCGCTGGAGACGTCGACGATCGGTCGTCGCAAGGTCATCAAGCGTTCACTGTTCTTCGGCGGTGGCGCACTCGGAATCATGGCGCTGATGCCGCTCGGTGGCCTGATCAAGAATCCGTGGGCCGAAGGTGACAAGTCTCCGCTCTGGGTGTCCGGCTGGACGCCGCGCTACCCTGGAGAGACGATCTATCTCAGGCGCGATACCGGACGGCCACACGACGTCGTTCTGGTCCGCCCCGAGGATATGGATGCCGGAGCCATGGAGACTGTGTTCCCGTTCCGCGAGGCCGATCGCGACGACGACCACGCGCTTCTCATGTCGCTGCGTGGAATTCGTAACTCGGTGATGCTCATTCGTCTTCGTACCGAGGACGCGGAGACGGCCATCAAGCGCAAGGGCCAGGAAAGCTTCAACTACGGCGATTACTTCGCCTACTCCAAGATTTGCACGCATTTGGGTTGCCCGACTTCGTTGTTCGAGCAGCAAACGAACCGCATCCTGTGCCCGTGCCACCAGTCGCAGTTCAACGCGCTGGAATACGGCAAGCCGATCTTCGGCCCCGCCGCTCGCGCATTGCCACAGCTGCCGATCACCGTGAACGAAGAAGGCTTCCTCGTTGCCAACGGGGACTTCATAGAAGCCCTCGGACCTGCCTTCTGGGAGCGTCCGAACCGCGAAGCGGAGAGTGAATCATGAGTCCTTCACTGCAGACACTCGCAGCGAAGCAGGCGAACGACGTAGACAGTCGGTACCACCTCGCACCGGGTCTGCGCCGTCAGATCAACAAGGTGTTCCCGACGCACTGGTCGTTCCTTCTCGGCGAGATCGCGCTGTACAGCTTCATCATCCTGTTGCTGTCCGGTGTCTTCCTGACGCTGTTCTTCGACCCCTCGCTCAGCGAGGTCGAGTACAACGGCATCTACGAACCGCTTCGCGGTGTCACCATGTCTCGGGCGTACGCCACGACACTGGACATCTCGTTCGAGGTCCGCGGTGGTCTGTTCATGCGCCAGATCCACCACTGGGCAGCGCTGATGTTCGCCGCGTCGATCATCGTCCACATGATGCGCATTTTCTTCACCGGTGCGTTCCGTCGCCCCCGTGAGGCCAACTGGGTCATCGGCTGCCTGCTGCTGATCCTCGCGATGTTCGAAGGCTTCTTCGGATACTCCCTCCCCGACGACCTGCTCTCCGGCACCGGCCTCCGCGCCGCGTTCTCCGGCATCACGATGAGCGTCCCGATCGTCGGAACGTGGCTGCACTGGCTGATCTTCGACGGCGACTTCCCCGGCACGATCATCATCCCGCGCCTGTACGTCGCCCACGTTCTACTGCTGCCCGCCATCATCCTCGCGCTGATCGCGGCTCACCTGGCACTCGTCTGGTACCAGAAGCACACGCAGTTCCCCGGACCCGGCCGCACCGAGAAGAACGTCGTCGGCGTTCGCATTCTCCCGGTCTTCGCCGTCAAGTCCGGTGCGTTCTTCGCAGTCACGTTCGGTGTACTCGCACTCATGGGCGGTCTGCTGCAGATCAACCCGGTCTGGAACCTCGGCCCGTACAACCCGGCTCAGGTATCCGCCGGCTCGCAGCCCGACTTCTACATGATGTGGACGGACGGACTGGCCCGACTGTGGCCGGCATGGGACATCTACATCGCCAACCGCTACACGATCCCCGCAGTGTTCGCAGTCGCCCTGATCATGGGCCTCGTCTTCACCGTGATGATCGCGTACCCGTGGATCGAGAAGCGCCTCACCGGAGACACTGCTCATCACAACCTGCTGCAGCGTCCCCGCGACGTACCGGTCCGCACCGCGATCGGTGCCATGGCTCTGGCGTTCTACGTGGTGGCAACGCTCTCCTGCATCAACGACATCATTGCGTACAAGCTCGACATCTCCCTGAACGCAATGACGTGGATCGGCCGTATCGGCATACTGGTGTTGCCGCCCATCGCCTACTTCGTGGCCTACCGCTTCTGCATCGGCTTGCAGCGCAGTGACCGCGCAGTACTCGACCACGGAATCGAGACCGGCATCATCAAGCGTCTCCCCCACGGTCAGTACGTGGAGGTGCACCAGCCGCTCGGACCTGTCGACGACCACGGACACCCCATCGCTCTGCCTTACCAGGGCGCAGCTGTCCCGAAGAAGATGAGCAAGCTCGGCTCGGCCGGCAAGCCCGGATCCGGATCGCTCTTCCGTCCCGACCCTGTCTCCGAAAGCAAGGCACTCGAGGAAGCACTGCACCACGGCGAACTCGAGCAGCTGAAAATGCTGAAGGACTACCAGACGTCGCTGTACGGCAACGGTTCCAACGGCAACGGCCACAACGGCCACAACGGCAACGGGGCCAACGGTCACAACGGCAACGGCTCGAACGGCCACGCTTCGAACGGCAACGGTGATCACTCACCCGCACGCCAGGAAAGCGACAGCGAGCACTAGCTACACGCAGAACCACGACGAGGGCGGCACCGATCCGGTGCCGCCCTCGTCGTATGTCGTACCCCCTCCCCTCCCCCACCCTCCTGCATCCGGCACCCTTCACCCGTCTGCCTCCCGGCTCCCTCGCGGACCGAACGTGGCGTTCGGTCACTCCAAGTGACTGAACGTGACGTTCGGTCACCTCGGAAAGTCCACCTGTAGGACCGAATGTGGCGTTCGGTCACTCAGAGTGACTGAACGTGACGTTCGGTGCGGCTACCCAGCGAGGCGGAGGTCTTGGACGGCGTGGGCCGGTATTACTATTGGTGACATGGTTCGTATTCCGTTGTCCCCCGAGGAGCTGTCGAGAGGTCTTCGCTTGGGTGAGTTGCTTCGCTCTACTCGCGGGCCGAGGACGATGACGGATGTTGCAGCGCAGGCGGGGATTTCGGTGGAGACGTTGCGCAAGATCGAGACGGGCCGGATTCCGACGCCTGCGTTCTTCACTGTTGCGGCGCTGTGCCGGACGCTGGGCTTGTCACTCGATCAGGTTGCAGCCACCCTTGCCGACGCCGATCGTCAGGCCGACGCGTCCTGAGGGACTCACTGGACCCACCGTGCGGAGTCCGTCGGGCAAAGACTGTTACGTGGCCGCTGTACGACACGCAGAAACGACTGACGCCGACCCCCAATCGGGAGTCGGCGTCAGTCGTCGTGTGAGCTGTGTGAATTCAGTGCTTCTCTGGTCCGAGGTGGTACTCGAACACCAGTCCGGCGGCTGCCGACAAGACGAGCACGACACCGAAGGCGATGAGCCACCAGAGGAAGAACGCGAATCCGATGGCGGTGACCGATGCGGCGCCGGCGAGCAGAATCGGCCAGAAGCTTCCGGGGCTGAAGAAGCCCAGATCGCCTGCGCCGTCGCTGATCTCTGCATCGTCGAAGTCTTCGGGACGAGTGTCGAGACGACGGGCGACGAATCGGAAGTACGTTCCGATGATGAGTGTCAGACCGACCGACAGTGCGATGGCCGTGACACCTGCCCATTCGACGCCGGTCCGTGAGAATCCGGTGAAGAGGGCGTACACGATCCCGACGAGAAGAAAGAAGACAGTCAGGATCTCGAAGATCTTGGCTTCGATTTTCATTTCAGCATTCTTCCTGGGTCAGTTGCCTTCGGCGACGGATTCGGACTTCTGCGAGCGGTCCGTGGTGAACGGGATGGTGCTGGTGGCGATCGGGGACTGGCCGATTGCTTCCAGCGCCTGAGCGTTGGTGAGGCCTTCTCCGCCGTCGGATTCGGGCTTGCGAAGCTCGATGTATTCCTGGAAGTCGTCCGGGGATACTGCGCGCACCTCGAAGTTCATCATGGCGTGGAATGTGCCGCACATTTCGGTGCAGCGGCCGACGAAGGCGCCTTCGCGTTCGATCTCGGAGATCTGGAAGACGTTGTCCGAGTGGTTTTCCTTCGGGTTCGGGAGGACGTCTCGCTTGAAGAGGAACTCGGGAACCCAGAAACCGTGGATGACGTCCGAGGAGGCAAGAACGAACTCGATGCGCTTGCCGGTCGGGAGGACCAGAACCGGAATCTCGTTGCTGGTGCCGACGGTCTCGATCTTGTTGTAGTGCAGGTAGGACAGATCCTGCGGGCTTGCACCGTGGATTGCGCCGGGAACGAATTCGCCGTCCTCGCTACCTTCGGCACCCTCACCTGGATCGGCGGCGGCTTCGGCTGCAGCCTGCGCTTCGAGGTCGGTGCCGTCGTACTTGACGACGCCGTCCTTCAGGTCCACCGTCTGGTAGCCGAACTTCCAGTTCCACTGGTACGCCGTCACGTCGACGGTCACATCCGGATTCGGTTCCTTCTCGTCGACGTAGTTCTGCACGACGACGGTGAAGTAGAACAGCACCGCGATGATGACGAAGGGAACTGCGGTGTAGAACAGCTCCAGGGGCACGTTGTATGCCGTCTGACGCGGGAACTCGGGCGAGTCCTTCTTCTTGCGGTGGAAGATGACCACCCAGAAGATCAGGGCCCACACGATGATGCCCATGATCAGGGCTGCCACCACGGACCAGGTCCACAATTCTCGAATCGACTTGCCCTGGGGAGTAATGCCCGACGGAAAGCCGAAGCGCAGAACATCGTTGTCGATGGAACAACCCGACAACAGCAACGCGGCCAAGCCGAGAAATACTGTTAGCCCAGCTCGCCGAAGGATCCGACTCTGCGCCACGTTCACGCCTTCCTGATCGCTCACCACTGAAGAATGAGGGCTTCCACATGCGGATGCCCTAGTACTACGCAGCGTAGACCAAAGCCGTCGCATCACCACTCTTGGGTCGCCCGCGTTGCGCGTACCGTGTCTGCGGCATACTCGAGGTTTCCGTGCCGCCTGGGGCGTCAGGATGCTGACGCCGTGGCAGCGGACCAATCCCCAACTGCGAAACGAGGTAGCAGACGCTGTGTGTGGACTACTCGGTGTACTGACGTCGACCGGCACCGATGCTGCGGGAGTCGACCTCGTGTCCTCCGCCATGCACTGCATGCGCCACCGCGGACCGGACGAACCGGGCACCTGGCACGACGACGACATCATCTATGGATTCAATCGTCTGTCGATCATCGACATCGCTCATTCACATCAGCCGCTTCGGTGGGGGCCGCCCGAGAACCCGACGCGTTACGCACTGACGTTCAACGGCGAAATCTACAACTACCTCGAACTGCGGGAGGAACTCTCTCGCGATCACGGCGCCGAGTTCTTCACCGAGGGCGACGGCGAGTCCATCGTGGCGGCTTTCCACTACTGGGGTCCGACGGCTGTGCGACGGCTGCGTGGCATGTTCGGGTTCGCCATCTGGGACACGGAAACGCGCGAGCTGTTTCTGGCGCGTGACCCGTTCGGTATCAAGCCGCTGTTCATGGCGACCGGTCCGGGCGGCACCGCGTTCGGCAGCGAGAAGAAGAGCTTGCTGGAGCTGACGGACCTGGTGGGTATCGGCACTGACCTCGACGCGAGAGCAACCGAGCACTACACGGTGTTGCAGTACGTACCCGAGCCGGAGACGCTGCATCGTGAGATCCGACGCCTCGAGTCCGGTTGCTACGCGACCCTCTCCCCCGGTGGGACTCCGGTGGTCACTCGGTACTTCACGCCGAAGTTCCCGGTGAAGCCGTTCGCGGCGGGTTCCGAGGCGGCTCGCTACAAGGAGATCGCCGAGGCGCTGGAGGATTCGGTCGCCAAGCACATGCGGGCCGATGTCACCGTCGGATCGTTCCTGTCGGGCGGCATCGACTCGACCGCCATCGCGGCTCTGGCGATGCGCCACAATCCGAACCTGATCACGTTCACCACCGGCTTCGAGCGTGAGGGCTACTCGGAGGTCGATGTGGCCGCGGAGTCGGCCGCCGCGATCGGGGCTCGGCATGTCGTCAAGGTCGTCGGCCCCGAGGAGTTCGCAGCGTCGATTCCGGAGATCGTCTGGTACCTCGACGATCCGGTCGCGGATCCGGCTCTGGTGCCGCTCTACTTCGTGGCGAAGGAAGCACGCAAACACGTCAAAGTCGTGTTGTCGGGTGAAGGCGCCGACGAGCTTTTCGGTGGCTACACCATCTATCGGGAGCCGCTGTCGCTCAAACCGTTCGAGTACCTGCCGAGGGGTCTGCGTCGCGCGGCGGGCGCTCTGAGCGAGAGGATTCCCGACGGTACGCGGGGTAAAAGTTTGCTGCACCGCGGATCCATGTCGCTCGAGGAGCGCTATTACGGCAATGCGCGGAGTTTCGGTGACGCTCAGCTCAGGGCGGTACTGCGCGATTTCCGTCCGGAGTGGACGCACACGGACGTGACGGCGCCGATCTATGCACAGTCGCAGGGCTGGGATCCGGTGGCGAGAATGCAGCACCTCGATCTGTTCACGTGGTTGCGCGGCGACATTCTGGTCAAGGCAGACAAGATCACCATGGCGAATTCCCTCGAACTGCGTGTCCCGTTCCTCGACAACGAGGTGTTCGCGGTCGCCGAGAAGCTGCCGTTGGAGCAGAAGATCACGAAGGACACCACCAAGTACGCCCTGCGGCAGGCGCTCGAAGGAATCGTGCCCGGCCATGTTCTGCATCGCGCGAAACTGGGCTTCCCGGTCCCTCTTCGGCACTGGCTACGCGGAACCGAATTGTTCGATTGGGCGCACGAGCAGATCGCTGCGTCGGAGACCGATCACATCTTGAACAAGGCGGCCATCACCGCGATGCTGAACGAGCACCGCGACGGTAAGTCCGATCACAGCCGACGGCTGTGGACCGTGTTGATCTTCATGGTGTGGCACGGGATCTTCGTGGAGAAGCGGATCGTCCCGGAGATCGCGGAGCCGACGTACCCGGTGGACCTCTGACGGGACACAGGCTGACTCTGAATCTCCACCTGAACTTCGATGGCCCGCACGCAACGATCTCGACTGTTGCGTGCGGGCCATCGACGTGAGGACTGCGATACCGAGCGACCTACGACGGCAGGAGTGCGCCGATCTCCTCGGCCGCGACGGAGCCGTAGGCCGCGCCGAGACGTTTCAGTGCGTCGTCGCGCACGAAGGTCCATTCCTGAGTACCGGTGGTCTCGAGCACGAGAACCGCGACGAGCGAGCCGAGCTGGGCGGCGCGCTCGACCGTCGCACCGGCGCGGTGCGCGAGCAGGAATCCAGCGCGGAATCCGTCACCGACGCCGGTCGGGTCGACCTTGCTTGTTTCCGGTACGACCTCGACATGCGTCCTCGTACCGTCGGCGGCGACGATCTCCACACCGGATTTGCCCAGCGTGGTGACTCGCAGTCCGACCTTCGCGGCGATTTCCGCCTCGGACAGTCCGGTCTTCTGACGCAGCAGTCCCCACTCGTATTCGTTCGTGAACAAGTAGGTCGCGCCGTCGACGAGGGCAATTGCCTGCTCGCCGGTCAGTCGCGCCAGCTGCTGCGACGGATCGGCTGCGAACGGAATTCCGCTCGCACGGCATTGGTCGGTGTGCGCGATCATCGCGTCGGGATCGTTGGCACCGATGAGAACGAGTTCGATGGGACTCGAGGACACCAATCCGTCGATCGTGATGTCACGAGCTTCGCTCATCGCACCGGGGTAGAACGAGGCGATCTGAGCCATGTCCTCGTCGGTCGTGCACACGAATCGAGCGGTGTGTGCGGACTCCGAGACTCGCACGCCCCCGCAGTCGACGCCGTTGGCTTCCAACCACGCGCGGTACTCGCCGAAGTCCGGTCCGACGGCTCCCACGAGAAGCGGTGATCCGCCGAGGACACCGAGTGCGTATGCGATGTTCCCGCCGACTCCGCCTTTGCGGATCACCAGATCGTCGACGAGGAAGCTGAGCGAGATGTTCGACAGCTGATCGGCAACGATCTGCTCGGCGAACTTGCCCGGAAATCGCATGAGGTGATCGGTGGCTATCGATCCCGATACCGCGAGTGTCACGTGGGTGGGCCTTTCGGTTGGCGAGACGGGCTATGTGAGTGGAAATGTGCCCCCTGGGCTACATTTTCACTCACGTAGCGATTGGGTGTGAACAGACCTCTGACCGGTACCCGCGAGCGAGTACCGGTCAGAGGTTGTGCTGAAAACTCAGTTGAACGAATCACCGCAGGCGCACGAGCCTGTGGCATTCGGGTTGTCGATCGTGAAGCCCTGCTTCTCGATGGTGTCCACGAAATCGATGGACGCACCCTCGACGTACGGAGCACTCATCCGGTCCACGGCGAGCGTGACGCCGTTGAAGTCGACCGCGAGGTCGCCGTCGAGGCTTCGATCGTCGAAGAAGAGCTGATAGCGCAGACCTGCGCAACCACCGGGCTGCACAGCAATGCGCAGTGCGAGGTCGTCGCGGCCTTCTTGATCCAGCAACGCCTTGGCCTTCGACGACGCGGCTTCTGTCATCGTGACCTTGTGCGTGATGGTCTCGTTCGAGACGGTCATGGGCTCTCCCTGTCAGTCGTACCAAACCCGTGAACGCCTCAACCGTACTCCGCTCCCGCTTATTCCTCACGAGCCACGGGCGTCGAAGACCGATTCGATCGTATGAAACCCCGGACTTCGGACGTGTGCGACGCGGCCGGTGTTCAGGACTTCGTCGTCATCCCATAACCTGGGAGGGTGAAGTTGCTACGCCGCGGAAACTCTGACAATTCGGACGGGGACGATTCGAAGTCCGTCGAGTCCCCCGCCACGGACCAGACGGCTCCTGCCGTCGGCAAGGGTCGCCCGACGCCGAAGCGTCGGGAAGCCGAGGCGCGGCGCCGCGGTCCGGTCGCCCCACCGCCGATGACGAGCAAGGAAGCCCGCGAGCGCAGGAAGGCGAACCGCGGCTCCAAGGACGACCGGAAGAAAGCCGCAGCCGAGCGGCGTGCTGCCTCTGCCGAGCGTCGTGAACGGATGCTGGCCGGTGAGGACAAGTACCTGCTCCCCCGCGACAAGGGTCCGGTTCGGGCCTTTGCGCGCGATCTGGTGGATGCACGACGCAACCTCGTCGGCTTGTTCATGCCGTTGGCGTTACTCCTGATCTTCGCGTTGTTTCTCAGCCCGGCCGTTCAGGCGTTCGTGACTCTCGCGATGTTCGTCATGATGCTGTTCATGGTGATCGAGGGCATCTTCATCGGCCGTCAGATCAACAATCGGGTGCGTGAGCGTTTCCCGGACACCACCGACGGTGGTTTCCGCCTCGGTTGGTACGCGTTCGTCCGCGCGTCGCAGTTGCGCAAGATGCGCGCGCCGAAGCCACGCGTCGAGCGCGGCGCAGCAGTCTGACCGCTGCGGCCCACGTGAGTACCGTGCGGCGCACGCTCGTCCTCGGGGGTACGCGGTCGGGTAAGTCTGCGTACGCGGAATCTCTTGCCGCCGAGGCGCCTGTTGTTCGATATGTCGCGACGGGACGCCGCATCGCCGGCGACGCGGATTGGGATGCTCGTCTGGACGCGCACCGCGCGCGTCGTCCATCGGAGTGGTCCACCGTGGAGTCGTCGGACGGGTTGGTGGAGACGCTGCGCGAAGCACATCCGGGTACGACGATCGTCGACGATCTCGGCACCTGGTTGACCGGCGCCCTCGACGACGCCGGTGCCTGGGATCTGCCGCGAGGAACCGTCGCGCCAGCCACCGACGCGCTGTGTGCGGCCGTGCAGCGGTACCGGGGCGATCTGGTTCTCGTCAGTCCCGAGGTGGGGTGGGGCGTGGTTCCCGCGACTCGCTCGGGCAGGCTGTTCCAGGACGAGATGGGTACCCTCAATTCCCGACTGGCCGCCACGTGCGAGACGGTCGTTCTGGTCGTCGCCGGCCTCCCGCTGCCGCTGAAGTCCGACGACCCGACGACCGACGATGACAGCGGTTCCGATTTTCGATGAAAGGTCGCCTGTGACAGCCCCTTCGGAGTCCGAGGACTTCTCGACGCCCCTGCGCCCCGTGGCACCTCCGTCGGCGGAGTTGCGAGTGCAAGCTTCGGAGCTGCAGCGATCGCTGACCAAGCCCGTGGGCAGCCTCGGGCGGCTCGAGGAGCTCGGCGAGTGGGTGTCCGCCTGCCAGGACCGATGCCCTCCGTCGCCGATCGTCAGGCCACGAGTGGTGGTGTTCGCCGGTGATCACGGTGTGGCTGCGCACGGGGTGTCGGCGTACCCGCCAGAGGTCACCGCGCAGATGGTCGCCAACTTCACTGCCGGCGGCGCTGCGGTCAATGCGCTTGCCGGGGTTGCCGGGGCGTCGGTTCGGGTCGTGGACATCTCGGTCGCGACCGACACCGATCCGACGGTGAGCGCGTACAAGGTTCGCCGGTCCAGCGGTTCCATCGACCAGGAGGATGCGCTGACGTCCGACGAGGTTCTCGCCGCGATCGACGCGGGCCGCGCAGTGGCGGACGAGGAGGTCGACGGCGGTGCCGATCTGCTGATCGCGGGCGACATGGGAATCGGAAACACCACTCCCGCAACAACGTTGATCGCCGCGCTCACCGACACCGAACCCGTCGCCGCGGTCGGGCGGGGAACCGGCGTCGACGACGCAGGTTGGATCAGGAAGACCGCAGCGATCCGTGACGCGATGCGCCGGGCACGGCCCGTCGTGAAGGATCCGGTGGCGTTGCTTCGAGTCGCCGGGGGCGCCGACATCGCGGCCATGGCGGGCTTTCTCGCGCAGGCAGCACACCGTCGTACGCCGGTGATTCTCGACGGCCTCGTCGTCACTGCTGCGGCGTTGGTCGCGGAGGAATCGGCTCGCGGTGGGCGTGAATGGTGGGTTGCCGGTCATCGCTCGACCGAGCCGGCTCATTCGATTGCACTGCGCCACTTGCGTATCGAGCCGGTCCTCGAACTCGACATGCGGCTCGGGGAAGGCTCGGGTGCACTTGTTGCACTCAACGTGGTGCATGCGGCAGTGGCGACCCTCGGTGAGATGTCCACGTTCTCTGCCGCGGGGGTCAGCACCGAGACCACCACCACGTAATGCTCATCGGACCGCGCCTGGCACTGTCGTGGTTGACGGTTGTGCCGGTGCGCGGCCCGGAGACGGTCGGTCGCGACGACGCCCGTGCGGCGATCGGGTGGACACCGCTGGTGGGAGTCGGGCTCGGTGTGTCGGCGGCGGCCGTTCTGTGGATCGGCGTGGTTGCCGCGTCTCTGCCTGCCGTGCTGGCCGGGGCGTTGGGCGTCGTTGCGCTCGCATTGCTGACCCGAGGCATGCACATCGACGGGCTGGCGGACACCGCTGACGGACTGGGGTGCTATGGGCCACCCGAGCGCGCCCGTGAAGTGATGCGGTCCGGAAGCGCAGGCCCGTTCGGCGTCGCGGCCATCGGGTTGGTGATGCTCGTTCAGGCCGCCGGGTTCGGCGCTCTCGCCTCGGCCGAGCAGTGGTGGTCTGTCGTCGTCGCTGTCGCTGCCGGGCGCGTCGCCGTCGTTCTCGCGTGTCGACGCGGCGTCCGGCCCGCGTCGGACACCGGTTTCGGTGCGCTGGTTGCGGATTCGCAGTCCCGCGTCGTGGTGTCCACGTGGGCGGTACTGGCTGTTGCAGCATCGACTCTCGCCGTCGACGGTCGGTGGTGGCAGGGTCCGCTGGTACTCGTCATCGCGTTGGGCGCGGCCGCACTGGGCGTCCGGCATTGTGTCCGACGGTTCGGCGGTGTCAGCGGAGACGTTCTGGGCGCAGCTGTGGAGACGACGACGACGATCGTCGTGGTGGGGTTGCTGGCGGGGCTGCCTTCCGCCTGACCGGACGATCCGCGGAAGGCAGACTGGTCAGCCGAGCTTGGTCATCCAGCCGTGCGTGTCGGCGAAGGTGCCGCGCTGAATTCCGGTCAGCGTGTCCCGGAGCGCGAGGGTCACTTCGCCGGGCTCGCCGTCGGCGATGGCGAATTCACCGTCGGCGGACTTCACGGTTCCGACCGGGGTGATGACGGCGGCGGTTCCGCATGCGAAGACCTCGGTGATCTCGCCCGATTCAGCGCCCTTGCGCCATTCCTCGGTGGAGATCCGGCGTTCCTCGACGGGGATGCCGGAGTCCGTTGCCAGCGTCAGCAACGAGTCGCGCGTGATGCCCGGCAGAAGCGAGCCCGACAAGGACGGGGTGACGAGCCGGGCGTCGGATCCGGAGCCGAAGACGAAGAACAGGTTCATTCCACCCATTTCTTCGACGTAGCGCCGCTCGATGGCGTCGAGCCAGACCACCTGATCGCAGCCTTCGTCGCTGGCCTGGGCCTGTGCGAGGAGCGACGCGGCGTAGTTGCCCGCGAACTTGGCTGCACCGGTGCCTCCTGGCGCGGCCCGAACGTACTCGGTCGAGAGCCACACCTTGACGGGCTTGACGCCACGTGGGAAGTAGGCGCCTGCGGGTGACGCGATGAGCATGTAGCGGTAATCGTCCGCCGGCCGGACTCCGAGGCCTGCCTCGGTGGAGAACATGTACGGACGCAGGTACAGGGCGTCTTCGCCGCCGGCCTCGGGAACCCACTCGTGATCGACAGCGAGCAGTTGCTCGATCGATCCGAGGAAAAGTTCGTCGGGTAGTTCCGGCATCGCGAGCCGCTTCGCCGACGTACGGAAGCGCTCCGCGTTGGACAGCACTCGGAACGACGCGAATTCTCCACTCGGCTGGCGGTACACCTTCAGGCCTTCGAAGATGGCTTGGCCGTAGTGAAGAACCATCGCGGCAGGGTCGAGCTCGATGGGACCGTACGGCGCGATCGTCGGCTGGTACCAGCCCTTCTCGGCGGTGTAGTCGATGATGGCCATGTGGTCGGTGAAGAACTTCCCGAACCCGGGCGCGGCCAGTACTGCTTCTCTGGCTTCCGACGGCGCCGGAGAGGGGTGCTGCACGCGGGTGAATTCGGGAGTGCCTGTCATGTGCGGAATCTTAATCCTCCGCGCACACGGCTATTCACTTGGTGTTGGCGGAGACGAAGGGTGGAGCGACTACCTCGCACGCCAGGGTGCGCCCACGCACGTCGACCTCCACAGTGTCTCCCGGTGTCACCGCGGCGCTCGAATCGAGCAATGCAAGAGCGATTCCGACTCCGAGCGAGGGCGAGAAAGTGCCGGACGTGGTGATTCCGATCGGCTCTCCGCCGTGTGTGACGGTGAGGCCGGGGCGAAGGACACCTCGGTCGAGTGCCTTGACTCCACGGAGCACGCGCACGGGGCCTGCTGCCTTCTCCGCGGCGAGAGCGTTCTTGCCCCAGAACTGTTCCTTCTTCCAGCCGATCGCCCACCCGCAGCGGGCCTGGAGCGGGGATATGTCCAGCGACAGTTCGTGGCCGTGCAGTGGGTAACCCATCTCGGTGCGCAAGGTGTCTCGGGCACCGAGTCCGGCGACCTGCCCGCCGGCGCCTCGAACCTCGTCGGCCAGCGCGCGCAGCAGGGCTTCCGTGTCGGACCACGCGGGGATCAGTTCGTACCCGTGTTCTCCGGTGTAGCCGGTACGGCACACCCTCACCGACTTCCCCTGCCACGTCGCGTCCGCGAAGGCCATGTATTCCATGTTCGCCGGGAGGCCCAGGCTCTCCACGACTGCGCGTGATCCCGGACCCTGGACGGCGAGCACGCCGAAGTCTCGGTGCAGATCGGCGACGGTGACATCGTCGGGTGCCTGCGCCGCCAGCGCCGCGACTACCGCTGCGGTGTTGGCGGCATTCGGAACGAGGAACACCTCTTCGTCGCTCACGTAGTAGGCGATGAGGTCGTCGACGACCCCGCCGGACTCGGTGCAGCACAACGTGTACTGGGCTTTGCCCGGCCGGATGCGGCCGAGATCGTTGGTCAACGTCGCGTCGACGTATGCTGCTGCACCCGGTCCACTGACGATCGCCTTGCCGAGGTGGCTGACGTCGAAGACGCCGACGGATTCTCGAACGGCCTTGTGTTCGGCGACGACCCCGGCGTAGGACACCGGCATCTCCCAACCACCGAACGGTGCGAACGTGGCACCGAGTTCGACGTGAACGGTGTGCGCGGGACCTCGAACGAGCTCGGCTTCACTCATGGTCGCCAACGCTAGCGGACAACAGCCCTCGCGGCGGTGATCATCACCGAGGGGGTCACTACCATCGAAGCCGACCGACACAATCGATCCCTCTGTAGGAGCTGCCACGTGCCCTCGACTTCATCCCGCACTCTCGGACCCGAGCTGGCGCTGGCCGGCCGAATCGGCAAGAACGTCGACGTGCTCGTCGTCGCACTCAGCACGAGTGACGAAGGGCTGGAACTGCACACCGACGAGGACGTCTTCGACGACGCCGTCGCGACGACGTTGTTCGACGCGTTCGACAGCGTCGGCGCAACGGGCAAGGCGGACGAACTCACGCGCATTCCCGCGCCCTCCGCACTGGGTGTCTCCAGTGTTCTCGGTGTGGGCCTCGGCGCGTCGGCGGACATCGACGACGAGCGCATCCGGCGGTCGGCCGGCACCGCGGCTCGCGCACTGAGCGGTACGGGAACCGTTGCCACCACTCTGTCCTCGCTGGATCTCGGTGCGACCGCCGAGGGTTTCTACCTCGGCGCGTACACGTTCACCGAGTTCAAGTCCGCACTGTCCGCACCGGGTCCGGACGCAGGCCCGGTCGCTCGGGTCGAACTTCTCGTGGCGAATCCTCGTGCGCGTGAGCCGAAGTCGGAGCTGGCGCGGTCACTGGCCATTGCCGAGTCCGTCGCGCTCGCGCGTGACTTCGTCAACACTCCCCCGAGCCACCTCTACCCCGAGGAGTTCGCGGCGCGCGCCAAGGAACTGGGCACCGCGGCGGGTCTGAGTGTCCAGATTCTCGACGACAAAGCGCTGGAAAAGGGTGGGTACGGCGGCATCCACGGCGTCGGCAAGGGCTCGTCGAGGCTGCCGCGGCTTGTTCGGCTGAGCCATTCGGGAGGCAAGCGAAAGTCGAAGAAGGTCGCGCTCGTCGGCAAGGGCATCACGTTCGACACCGGCGGCATCTCCATCAAGCCTGCCGCGGGCATGGAGAACATGACGTCCGACATGGCCGGCGCCGCCGCCGTCATCGCGACGGTCATCCTCGCCGCCAAAGTCGGTCTCGCGCTCGACGTCGTCGCTACCGTTCCGATGGCCGAGAACATGCCGTCCGGGACCGCGCAGCGTCCCGGTGACGTGTTGACCCAGTACGGCGGCATCACCGTCGAGGTCATCAACACCGACGCCGAAGGACGTCTTGTTCTCGCCGACGCCATCGTGCGTGCCTGTGAGGACGACCCGGATTACCTGATCGACACGGCGACGCTGACCGGCGCGCAGGTCGTCGCGCTCGGCAACCGCACGCCTGGCGTCATGGGCACGGACGCGTTCCGTGACCGCGTCGCGGCGCTGTCGCAGGCCGTCGGCGAGGACGGTTGGGCTATGCCGTTGCCGAAGGAGATTCGCCGCGAACTGGATTCCAAGGTCGCGGATCTGGCGAACGTCACCAACGGTCGTGCGGGCGGAATGTTGGCGGCGGCACTGTTCCTGAAGGAGTTCGTCGCCGAGGGTGTCGAGTGGGCGCACATCGACGTCGCCGGTCCTGCCTACAACACGGGTGGGCCGTTCGGTTACATCGGCAAGGGCGGCACGGGTGTGCCGGTGCGGACGATGTTCGCAGTACTCGAAGACATCGTCGAGAACGGCTAGCCCCCCCGGCTATGTGAGTGGAAATGTAGGCCAGGGCCTACATTTCCACTCACATACCTTCGGCTCGCTTGCGCAGGATCTTCTGACGCGCGTCGTAGTCACGCATGCGCTGGGGGTAGCGGGTCTTGCGGACGTCGTAGACGGGAATCTTCAGGTCCGGGCCGATCTTTCGGATATCACGCTCGTCGACGGCACGGCGCGTCCACTCGCCGTCGTTGGCTACCAGAACCACAGTGACAGGAGTCACTGTCGTCTTCGGTTCCACGTACGCCTCGACGCCGATCCTGGCCGCGGTCCAGTCCGCGAGGTACTGCGCGGTCGAGCCCTCCTTGGCTCGTCTACCTCCAGTGCCGCGTCGAGAGAAACGATCGAACAAGCCCACTGCTTGACTCCTGTCATCGGTGCGTCAATCTGTCGTCGCGGATCACGCACTTCGTGTTACTCACCAGTTTGCCAGTCCGAGATCAGCCCTCGGGGAACATGCGACGCCGAGGGATGGAAGGATGAAGGTAGAGGGTTCAACTCTCTCGTTGTCGAGAAAGATTGCCGATCGCGGATGGAAGGGCGTAGAGGTGCCAGCTGGAGTCAGCCGATCGTCTTCGGCCAACCGTCTCGCCACATCCGGTTCGGGCGCCCTGGCGCGGACGTCCGTCGACCACCTCGTCGCAATTAACGCAAGTATCGTCCGCGAACCTTGCAGCGCCAGCACAATAGTTTCAGCACTGGTTTCCACACACTGTTCTGCGACCACAAGTCGTAGGAACTGAATTTACCCGCATACAACTGTCGAGGAGTCAACAGACATGGCCTTCTCCGTCCAGATGCCAGCTCTTGGTGAGAGCGTCACCGAGGGAACTGTCACGAGGTGGCTCAAGCAGGAGGGCGACACCGTCGAGGTCGACGAACCGTTGCTCGAAGTATCGACGGACAAAGTCGATACCGAAATCCCGTCCCCCGCTGCTGGCGTTCTGACGAAGATCGTGGCTCAGGAAGACGACACCGTCGAGATCGGTGGCGAGCTCGCGCAGATCGGCGACGCAGGCGAAGAGTCCGCGCCCGCTGCAGAGCCCGAGGCAGCCGAGGAAGAGCCCACACCGGCCGCCGAGCCCGAGCCTCAGGCCGAGGAAGAGGCACCGGCAGAGGACGCGGCTCCCGCTGCGAAGTCCGACCCGAGCGGCTCCGGCACCCCGGTGAAGATGCCCGAGCTGGGCGAGTCCGTGACCGAAGGAACCGTCACGCGGTGGCTGAAGGCGGTCGGCGACGAGGTTGCGGTCGACGAGCCACTGCTCGAGGTCTCCACCGACAAGGTCGACACCGAGATTCCGTCCCCCGTCGCAGGCACGCTGCTCGAGATCAACGCCGAGGAAGACGACACCGTCGAGATCGGTGGTCAGCTCGCGGTGATCGGGTCCGGTGCACCGGCTGAGAAGGCCCCCGAGCCCGAGAAGGCTCCCGAGCCGGAGAAGAAGCCCGAGCCGGTCGCGGAAGCACCCAAGCAGGAAGCACCCAAGGAAGCCCCAAAGCAGGAAGCTCCCAAGCAGGAAGCCCCGAAGGCAGAAGCTCCCAAGCAGGAAGCTCCGAAGAAGCAGGAGTCCGCACCGTCCGGTGACGCGACTCCGTACGTGACTCCTCTCGTGCGCAAGCTCGCCGCGGACAACGATGTCGACCTCTCCGAGGTCAAGGGCACCGGTGTCGGCGGGCGTATCCGCAAGCAGGATGTGCTCGCCGCAGCGGAAGCGAAGAAGGCTCCCGCTCAGGCCGAGGCGCCGGCCGCGGCTCCCGCTGCCGCGTCCGCTCCGGCGGCTCCGGCTACCGCAGGCGTTCGCCCCGAGCTCGCTCACCTTCGCGGTACGACTCAGAAGATCAACCGCATCCGTCAGATCACGGCGAAGAAGACGCGTGAGTCGCTGCAGACCACGGCTCAGCTCACGCAGACGTTCGAGGTCGATGTCACGACGATCGCTGCGCTGCGCACGAAGGCGAAGTCGACGTTCTCCAAGAACGAGGGTGTCAACCTGACGTACCTGCCGTTCTTCGCGAAGGCGGTCGTCGAGGCACTCAAGGCGCACCCGAACGTCAATGCCAGCATCGACGAGGACAAGAAGGAGATCACGTACCACGCCGATGTCCACCTCGGTATCGCCGTGGACACCGATCAGGGTCTGCTCTCGCCCGTCATTCACAACGCGGGCGATCTGTCGCTGGCCGGCTTGGCTCGCGCCATCGCCGACATCGCGTCGCGTGCACGCTCCGGTGGCCTCAAGCCCGACGAGCTGTCCGGTGGCACGTTCACCATCACCAACATCGGTAGCCAGGGCGCGTTGTTCGACACGCCGATTCTGGTTCCGCCGCAGGCTGCGATGCTCGGTACCGGCGCGATCGTCAAGCGTCCGGTCGTCGTGAAGGATGCGGCGGGCAACGAGTCCATCGGTGTTCGTTCGATGGTCTACCTGCCGCTGACCTACGATCACCGCCTGGTCGACGGTGCGGATGCCGGTCGTTTCCTGACGACGATCAAGCAGCGTCTGGAAGATGCTTCGTTCGAGGCGGACCTGGGTATCTGATCCGACACGAGCGCGGCTGTGTCTGTATCGTGAGGTACCAGACATTCCGGACGTGATCGTCCTCGAACAATCGGGGTAGACCACACAATCGGGGCGCCACTCGCACTGCGGGTGGCGCCCCGAAACCGTCGAGAGGGGCGTCGAACACCATGCGCGTCGTCATTGCAGGTTCTTCGGGATTGATCGGTACCGCCCTGGTGGCGTCGTTGCGCGGACGAGGTCACGAGGTGTCCCGCCTCGTGCGTCGCGCACCGGCAGGGCCGGACGAATTCCAGTGGGATCCTCCGGCGGGAACGGTCGACGAGCGTGCACTTCGCTCGTGTGACGCCGTGGTGAATCTTTGCGGAGTCGGCATCGGTGACAAGCGGTGGTCCGGTGCGTACAAGCAGGAGGTCCGCGACAGCCGGATCACGCCCACCGAGGTGTTGGCGGGTGCCTGTGCGGAGCACGGGATCCCGACTCTCGTCAACGCCAGTGGCATCAACTTCTACGGCGACACCGGCGATCGCATCGTCGACGAATCGGACGGTGTCGGCGAGGGGTTCCTCGCCGAAGTGTGCCGCGACTGGGAACTCGCGACGGCCGATGCCGTCGCCGGCGGGGTACGGACGGTGATGCTCCGGAGCGGAGTGGTCCTGTCGCGCCGCGGCGGGATGATGGGCAAACTGCGCCCGCTGTATCTGCTCGCGCTCGGCGGTCGTCTGGGTAGCGGGCGTCAGTACTTTCCGTGGATCTCGTTGAAGGACGAGATCGGCGGGATCATCCACAGCATCGAGAACGACGCCGTGCGCGGTCCGGTGAACATGGTGGGTCCGGCTCCGGTCACCAATGCTCAGTTCAACAGCGCCTTTGCGCGAGCGATCAAGCGACCGGCACCCTGGGTGGTTCCCGGATTCGCGCTTCGTCTGGTGATCGGCGAGTTCGCCGAGGAAGCTATCCTCACCGGCCCGCGAGCCATCCCGAAGGTCCTCGAGGACACCGGGTTCACGTTCGAACACAACACTGTCGGCGAGGCGCTGCGCGCGGCCGTCGGGAGCTGATTCCGTTCGCGCGCAGGGTCGGCGTAACGTCGACGGTTATGACCGAAGGTGTTGTGTCCGCACGCGAAAGTTCCGACTCCATCGAGGTGTCCCGGCTCGGAACGGTCGATTATCTCGACGCGTGGGATCGCCAGCGCGCACTCGCGGACATGCGCGCCGAGGGTGTCGGACGCGACACGTTGCTGCTGCTGGAACATCCGTCGGTGTACACCGCGGGACGGCGCACGTCGCCCGAGGATCGCCCGAAAGACGGTACGCCGGTCATCGAGGTCGACCGCGGCGGCAAGATCACCTGGCACGGCCCGGGCCAACTCGTCGGCTATCCGATCGTGAAGTTGGCGCAGCCGATCGACGTCGTGCGGTACGTCCGTCGTGTCGAGGAGGCTCTGATCGCCGTGTGCACGGATCTGGGCATCGACTGCGGACGCATCGACGGGCGATCGGGTGTGTGGCTCGCCTCCGAGGTCCGAGACGGAATTCTTCTGCCCGAGCGCAAGATCGCGGCCATCGGCGTTCGCGTGCAGCGCGGCGTCACGCTGCACGGGTTCTCGTTGAACTGCAATTCCTCGACGTCCGGGTTCGACGCCATCGTCCCGTGTGGCATTGCCGACGCGGGCGTCACGTCCCTCACGAGCGAGCTGGGCCGCGAGGTAACCGTCGACGACGTGATTGCTGCTGTCGTGGACGCGGTCACCGCTGCTCTCGACGGGTCTCTGCTGGTCAGCGAACACCCAGTAGCGCGCCCCGATGTGGTACAAGTCTCCACCAACCCGCAGTTCACCACCGTGAAGTTCGGCGCGTAGCATCGAAACCGTGACTGTGGCCCCAGAAGGACGCAAATTACTCCGCCTCGAGATCCGAAACGCGGAGACCCCGATCGAGCGCAAGCCCAACTGGATCAAGACCAAGGCCAAGATGGGTCCGGAGTATTCCGAACTCAAGGGGCTGGTCAAACGCGAGGGCTTGCACACGGTGTGCGAGGAAGCCGGATGCCCCAACATCTACGAATGCTGGGAAGACCGCGAGGCGACGTTCCTGATCGGCGGTGAGCAGTGCACCCGCCGCTGCGACTTCTGCCAGATCGACACCGGCAAGCCGGAGGATCTCGACCGCGACGAACCCCGCCGCGTCGCGGAAAGTGTCCAGGCGATGGGTCTGCGGTACTCGACCATCACCGGCGTCGCTCGTGACGATCTGGCCGACGGCGGCGCATGGCTGTACGCGGAGACGGTCCGCTACATCAAGAAGCTGAACCCGAACACCGGCGTCGAGCTCTTGATTCCGGATTTCAACGCTCGCCCCGAGCAGTTGGCCGAGGTGTTCTCCTCACGTCCCGAGGTGCTCGCGCACAACGTCGAGACGGTCCCCCGCATCTTCAAGCGAATCCGGCCCGCGTTCCGGTACCAGCGGTCGATGGACGTCATCACCGCGGCGCGCAACGACGGCCTCGTCACCAAGTCCAACCTGATCCTCGGCATGGGTGAGACCCCGGAAGAGGTCCAGGAAGCGATCCGCGACCTCCACGAGGCCGGATGCGACATCCTGACGATCACGCAGTACCTGCGTCCCTCCCCGCGGCACCACCCGGTCGAGCGTTGGGTCAAGCCGGAGGAGTTCGTCGAGCACTCCGATTACGCCACCGAGATCGGTTTCGCCGGTGTTCTCGCCGGTCCGTTGGTCCGTTCGTCGTACCGCGCCGGGCGTCTGTACGCGCAGGCCATGCAGCACCATGGACGTGAGCTGCCGGCGAGCATGGCGCACCTGGTCGAGGGCGGCGAAGCGTCGCAGGAAGCCAGTTCTCTGATGGCGCGCCTGGCGGCTCGCTGATCCACTCCCGGCGCGATGCATGACGACGGGATGTCGGGACGTATCCTGTGAAGCATGGCGAACGGCAGTAAAGCGGGCAAAGCAGGTAAGCCCAGCAAAGAAGCGAAAGCAGCAGCGAAGGCCGCTCGGAAGCAGGCGTCGAAAGAACGTCGCAGTCAGTTGTGGCAGGCGTTCCAGATGCAGCGGAAGGAAGACAAGGCTCTTCTTCCGCTGATGATCGGCGCGATCGTGGGAATCACGGTCATCGCGTTTCTGATCGGTTTGATCATCGGTATCGAATGGTTCCTGCTGCCGTTCGGTCTGCTCCTCGGCGTGCTCGCCGCGTTCATCATCTTCGGGCGTCGTGTCCAGAAGTCGGTGTACAAGAAGGCCGACGGCCAGGCCGGTGCGGCTGCCTGGGCGCTCGACAACCTTCGTGGCTCGTGGCGCGTCACCAACGCGATCGCCGGGACCACCCAGCTGGACGCTGTCCACCGGGTGATCGGCAAGCCGGGTGTCATTCTCGTCGCCGAAGGCGCCCCTCAGCGCGTGAAGTCACTTCTCGCTCAGGAGAAGAAGAAGACTGCCCGCCTCGTCGGTGACACCCCGATCTACGACATCGTCATCGGCAACGGGGACAATCAGATTCCGCTGTCGGGCCTGCAGAAGTACCTGGCGAAGCTTCCCAACAACATCGACAGCAAGCGCATGGACACCATCGAATCGCGTCTGTCGGCGTTGGGAACGAAGGGTGGGCCGGCGATGCCGAAGGGCCCGATTCCCGGTGGAGCGAAGATGAAGGGCGTTCAGCGCACCATCAAGCGCCGCTGACGATCGAACAATATCTCCAAGACGATGCTGCGCGGTCACCGACCGCGCAGCATCGCTGTTCCGGTGGCGCGATCATGCATGCCCCGGCCGTCGTGGTCGGAGATGATGGCCGGGAACACGAACAGGAGAAAGAACGTGCGGACGAGGGCTCGGACGAAGCCGACTCGAGCAGAGGCGTCGACGCGGGCCACCTGAATCCCGACGATCAACTGTCCCGGTGTGAACGAGAAGATGCTGACGGACGCAACACCGAGGACGAACCACACCAGAAGCGTGATGGTGGACATCGACTGTCCGATACCGGTGACGCTGATGATCAGTGCGGAAATGCCCATCGACATGAACCAGTCGACCAGGAGCGCGAGAGTTCGTCGACCGAGTCCCGCAACCGCACCCGGTCCGTCCTGCGGGAGACCGAGGCGTTCCCCGGGGAAGTTCTGTTCGGTTCCGTCGTCGGGCATCGCCGCGTTCGGGCCGGACAACCAGGAACCTGTCATTCGTGCCATGCACTCCAGGATAGGCGCCGCGCGGGACCGACCCGGACACCGTCACCGTAGTGTGTTCGGGAGAGCACGACGCAGTGCGTCGTCGCTCACGGTTACATGCAGAGAGCACGACGTGTAACACGGGCGAAACACAGCCTTGACTGGTGGGCAACACCAGGTCCATAACGTGCAGGTCGACGGAATTCGACAAAGGAGTAAAAGCGTGGCGTTCACCACGGCCGAAGAGGTCATCAAGTTCATCGCCGACGAGAACATCGAGTACGTGGACATCCGTTTCACGGATCTCCCCGGCACCCAGCAGCACTTCTCCATCCCGGCGTCGGCGTTCAACAAGGATGTCTTCGAAGACGGTCTGGCCTTCGACGGTTCGTCCGTCCGCGGCTTCCAGTCCATCCACGAGTCGGACATGATGCTTCTCCCCGACGTGACGACCGCGCAGGTCGATCCGTTCCGCGCCGCGAAGACTCTGAACATCGACTTCTTCGTGCACGACCCGTTCACGCGTGAGAGCTACAGCCGCGACCCGCGCAACGTCGCACGCAAGGCCGAGGAGTACTTGGTCTCCACCGGCATCGCCGACACCGCCTACTTCGGCGCCGAGGCCGAGTTCTACATCTTCGACTCGGTTCGCTACGACTCCGGCATCAACGGTGCGTTCTACGAGCTCGATTCGGTGTCGGGCTCCTGGAACACCGGTGTCGAGGCCAACGCCGACGGCAGCCCCAACCTCGGCTACAAGGTTCGCCCCAAGGGCGGATACTTCCCCGTTGCACCGTACGACCACTACGTCGACCTGCGCGACGAGATCTCGACCAACCTGCAGAACGCAGGCTTCGAACTCGAGCGCGGTCACCACGAGGTCGGCACCGGTGGCCAGGCCGAGATCAACTACAAGTTCAACACGCTGCTCGCAGCCGCGGACGACCTGCAGCTGTTCAAGTACATCGTGAAGAACACCGCATGGAAGCACGGCAAGTCGGCGACGTTCATGCCGAAGCCTCTCTTCGGTGACAACGGCTCGGGCATGCACGTTCACCAGTCGCTGTGGAAGGACGGCAAGCCGCTGTTCCACGACGAGGCCGGATACGCCGGACTGTCGGACCTGGCTCGCCACTACATCGGCGGCATCCTGCACCACGCTCCGTCGCTGTTGGCCTTCACCAACCCGACGATCAACTCCTACCACCGCCTGGTGCCGGGCTACGAGGCTCCCATCAACCTCGTGTACAGCCAGCGCAACCGCTCCGCCGCCGTGCGTATCCCGATCACGGGCAACAACCCGAAGGCCAAGCGCCTCGAGTTCCGTGCACCGGACAGCTCGGGCAACCCGTACCTCAACTTCGCCGCGCAGATGATGGCCGGTCTCGACGGAATCAAGAACAAGATCGAGCCGCTCGCTCCCGTCGACAAGGATCTCTACGAGTTGCCGCCCGAGGAGGCCAAGAACATTCCTCAGGCACCGACGTCGCTGAACGCCGTCATCGATCGCCTCGAGTCCGATCACGAGTACCTGACCGAGGGTGGCGTCTTCACCACCGACCTCATCGAGACCTGGATCTCGCTCAAGCGTGAGCAGGAAATTGCTCCGGTCAACCTGCGTCCGCACCCGTACGAGTTCCAGCTCTACTACGACGTGTGATCTGAGCGTAAGCGCTCGTCCAGAACACCGAACCGCCCGTCCTGCGTTCACGCAGGGCGGGCGGTTTCGTGTGTACGGAAGGTAACGACTTTCTGAAAAAAGGTTTGCCATCACGCTCGTCAAGCCATTCTCGATGGGTCGGATTGTCCGTCATGGCTTCCGGGGGAGGTTGGGGGCGAAGCCCCCGACTGTCGGTGAACGGGAAAAGAGGGTGGCAGCACCACAATGGACACGCTCTGGAATTTCGTATCGGTCAGGCGGCAACAATTGCTGACCGACTCGTACCTTCACGTCTCGGCGGTGGTGCAATCCATCGTCATCGCAACGATTCTTGCGGTCGCGATCGGTGTGCTCGTGTACCGCTCCCCTGCAGGCTCGGCAATCGCCACAGCACTGGCGAGCACCGTGCTCACCATTCCTTCGTTCGCCCTCCTGGGCCTGTTGATTCCTATCCTGGGTCTCGGCGTCGCGCCGACGATCACCGCACTGGTGCTGTACGCACTGCTTCCCATCATCAGGAACACCATCATCGGGCTCGCTTCGGTGGACCCGGCGGTCACGGACGCCGCCAAGGGCGTCGGATTGAACCGAGGGCGAGTTCTGGCACGAATCGAGATGCCACTGGCCTGGCCGTCGATCCTCGCGGGTATGCGCGTGAGCACCCAGATGATCTTCGGCATCCTCGCGATCGCTGCGTACGCGAAGGGCCCGGGGCTCGGGAACCTCATCTTCTCCGGACTTTCGCGCGTCGGCAGCCCCAACGCTGTCCCGCAAGCACTGGTCGGAACAGTTCTGATCGTCATCCTTGCTCTGATCCTCGACGGCATCCTCGTCCTGGTCGGCAAGCTCACCACCTCGAGGGGTCTTCGTGTCTAACTCAACCAACCAGCACGTCTCGGGAGTCGACATCGTGCTCGACTCGGTCAGCAAGCGATACCCCGGTCAGGACACGGCCGCCGTCGACAACGTGTCGCTGACGGTTCCCGCCGGCGAGACCGTCGTGTTCGTCGGTCCGTCGGGATGCGGTAAGACGACGACCATGCGGATGATCAACCGCTTGATCGAGCCGTCGTCGGGAACCATCACCATCGACGGCAAGGACGCCTTGAGCATCGACGCCGACGAACTGCGACGCGGAATCGGCTATTCGATCCAGCAGGCCGGTCTCTTTCCACACATGACCATCGCGAAGAACGTTGCGACAGTCCCTGGCCTGATCGGCTGGGACAAGAAACGCATCTCCGAGCGCACCGACGAGATGCTGGATCTCGTGGGACTCGACCCGGACACGTACCGAAACAGGTACCCGCGGCAGTTGTCCGGTGGCCAGCAGCAACGTGTCGGCGTCGCACGCGCGTTGGCCGCCGATCCCCCGGTACTGCTCATGGACGAACCGTTCGGTGCGGTAGACCCCATCACCCGTGGTCTGTTGCAGGACGAGTTGATGCGTTTGCAGAGTGAGCTGGGCAAGACCATCGTGTTCGTCACGCACGACTTCAACGAGGCGGTCAAGCTCGGCGACAGGATCGCGGTACTCGGAAACCAGTCGTCGATCATGCAGTACGACACGCCCGAGGCCATTCTCGCCAACCCTGCGAACGACACGGTCGCCGGATTCGTCGGTGCGGATGCTTCCCTGAAACAGTTGACGCTGACCAGAATTCGTGACGTCCGCTTGCTGCAATGCCCGACGGCCAGGGAATCCGATCCGGTCGACGACATTCGCACCAAGATCTCGTCACGAAAGTGGCAGTGGGGATTGATTCTCGACGACCGGAACCGCCCGCTCCGGTGGGTCTCCCCCGGTCATCTGGCGACGGCATCGTCGCTGCGCGGCGTCGGCGTTCCGATCGGCGAACTCGTCTCCATCCAGTCGACGTTGCAGGACGGACTGGAAGCACTGCTCGCCGAGAGCACGGCGTCCACGGTGGTCACCGGCCCACGCGGGGAATACGTCGGTCTGATCTCCATCGACACGCTCGTCGGGCATCTGCAGAAGATGCGCGAAGCGCACGAGCACGATCACGACGACCAGGAAGAACAGGTCAGCCAGTCATGACCACGGCAGAACGGACGACGTCCACGCCCGAGGCGCCGGACATGGAAACGGAACCCGACGAGGGTGCCTCGGAGCGCGGCGCATCCAAACGCGCCGAGCGCATTCGGCTGCTGGTCCAACCGGCGCTCGTCGTGGTGCTGGTCGCGGGCGTGCTGATCTGGGCCTTCAGTCGTGATCTCACGGCGACGCAGCAGGGCAGTATCAGCGTCTCGAACATTCTCACTCTGACCTGGCAGCACATCCTGATCACGGCGGCCGTGGTCGTCATCGTCGTTGCGTTGGCAGTTCCGTTGGGCACGGTACTCACTCGACCGGGGTACACCAAGCTTGCCCCGTTCTTCGTCGGCATCGCCAACATCGGTGCCGCCGCTCCTGCCATCGGCCTGCTCGTCCTGTTCTATCTCGCCACGCGACAGACCGGATTCTGGATCGGTGTGCTGCCCATCGCCTTCTATTCGTTGCTTCCGGTGCTGCGCAACACGATTCTGGGTTATCAGGAAGTGGACCGGACGTTGATCGACGCCGGTCGAGGCCAGGGCATGTCGCCGATGACGGTGCTGCGCAGAATCGAGTTCCCGTTGGCCGTCCCCTACATTCTGGCTGGTCTTCGTACGTCGCTGGTCCTGGCGGTCGGCACCGCGACGCTGTGTTTCCTCGTCAGCGCAGGTGGGTTGGGAATTCTCATCGACACCGGATACAAGTTGCGCGACAACGTGACTCTCGTCGTCGGTGCAGTGCTGGCGGTATCGCTCGCGTTGTTCATCGACTGGCTGGGCGCATTGGCGGAGCAGTTCCTCGGACCTCGGGGACTGCGATGAGAAGAACGACGAGCATGAGACGGACCGCCGTTGCCGTCGCCCTGTGCGGCGCACTGATGACCGGGTGCGGCCTCGAATCCGGAGGCGCTCTGCCTCTGGCCGTCGGCCCCGGCAGTATCGAGCCCGTCCCGGAGCTGGACGGCGTCAAGGTCACTGTGGGATCCAAGGACTTCACGGAGCAGATCACCCTCGGCTACATCATCGAATTCGCACTGTCCGCGGCAGGCGCCGATGTCCGTGACCTCACCAACATCCAAGGGTCCAACAGCACCCGGGAGGCGCAGCTCGCCGGTCAGATCGATCTGACGTACGAGTACACGGGAACGGGGTGGATCAACTACCTGGGCAACGAAACTCCGCTTCCCGACTCGCAGCAGCAGTACGAAGCAGTCCGCGATGCCGACTTGGAAGCGAACGACATGGTGTGGGCCGTGCCCGCCCCGATGAACAACACCTATGCCCTCGCGATGAACAGGCAGACAGCCGAGCAGACCGGGATCCGCACCCTGTCGGATTACGCGGAGTTGGTCCGCACCGACCCGGCAGCGGCAACCACGTGCGTCGAAACCGAATTCAACGTCCGTCAGGACGGATATCCGGGCATGGCCGCGAAGTACGAGTTCGACCCCGGTGCCGCGCCGCGCCAGATCCTGCAGACCGGCATCATCTACCAGGCCACCGCAGACGGAACACAGTGCAAGTTCGGTGAAGTGTTCACCACCGACGGGCGCATCATCGCCCTCGATCTGGTTCTGCTCGAGGACGATCGAGCGTTCTTCCCCAAGTACAATCCGGCCCTGGTGATGAAAAAGGCCTTCGCCGACGCGCACCCACAGGTCGCCGAGGTCATGGCACCGATCTCGGAGAAATTGACCGATCAGGTGATGACCGAACTCAACCGGCAGGTCGACGTCGAGGGCATCGAGCCCGCCGACGCCGCCCGCGACTGGTTGGTGTCGGAGGGCTTCGTCACCGCGCAGTGACGGACGGGCGGGCCTTCACGCTCCGAAGGTCCGCTCCACCACTGCCTTGGCGCGACGCGTCACTCGCAGGTAGTTGTCGAGGAAGGCTCCGGCGTCGCCGTTGTCCCAGCCGGCGACCTTGGCCACCGCGGAGAGCACGTGGCCCGGTCGAGGCAGCTGGTCGGTCGGTTTGCCACGGACGAGGACGAGCGCGTTGCGGGCCTTCGTCGCGAGAATCCATGCTTCGCGCAGCAATTCGACATCGGTTTCGCTCATCAGCTCTGCTGCACCGATGGCGTCCAGGCTCTGCAGCGTGGACGTGTTGTGCAATGACTTGACGTCGTGTGCATGTCGCAGCTGGATCAGCTGCACGGTCCACTCGATGTCTGCCAGCCCGCCGCGGCCCAGTTTGGTGTGTGTGGCAGGGTCGGCGCCCTTGGGCAGTCTCTCGGAGTCGATGCGCGCCTTGATCCGTCGGATCTCGCGGACAGCGTCCTGAGACACCCCGCCTTCCGGGTAGCGAATCCTGTCCACCATCAGCAGGAACCGGATGCCGAGGTCCTCGTCACCCGCGACCTGGTGAGCACGCAGAAGCGCCTGAACTTCCCATGCCTGCGCCCACTGGGCGTAGTACGCCTCGTAGGAGGCGAGCGTACGAACCACGGGGCCGTTGCGACCTTCGGGACGAAGGCCGGTGTCGACCTCGAGCGGCGGGTCGGTGCTCGGCGCTCCGAGCAGCTTGCGGATCTTGTCGGCAATACCGTTGGCCCACTTGACTGCAGCGCTGTCGTCGGCGCCTTCCGCCGGCTCGCACACGAACAACACGTCGGCGTCGCTGCCGTAGCCGAGTTCACCGCCGCCGAGTCGCCCCATTCCGATGACCGCGAGCGTTGCCGGTGCCGGCTCACCCCGCTCGGCGACGCTGGACCGAACGGCCGCGGCGAGAGCCGCGTTGATGACTGCTGCCCACACCGACGACAGTGCCCGGCAGACCTGCGGCACGTCGAGCATGCCGAGGATGTCCGCGGAGGCGACGCGAGCGAGTTCGTGACGGCGCAGAGCGCGTGCGGCGTTGATTGCACGGACCGGGTCCTCGTAGCGTCCCGACGACGACAGGATCGCGCGATACGTCTCCTCGGGTTCGGCGTCGAGCAGACGTGGTCCGCTGGGACCGTCCGCGTACAGACGGATGACCTCGGGCGCCTTGATCAGCAGTTCCGGGACGTATGCGGACGAACCGAGCACGATCATCAGACGCTGCGCCACAGCACCCTCGTCGCGCAGAGTGCGCAGGAACCACGTCTGCTCGCTCGCCGCCTCGGACAGTCGACGATAGTTGAGCAACCCAGCGTCCGGGTCCGGGGTGTCGGCGAGCCACTCCAACAACGTCGGCAACAGCACCGCTTGGATCTGACCGCGCCGCGCTCCCCCACCGACCAGCGCGCGAAGGTGCCCGAGTGCATTTTCCGGTGCCGCGTATCCGAGCGCTGCGAGCTGCCGAATCGCGGCGTCGGGCGTCAACCGCACCGTGTCGGAGTCGAATCGGACCACCGAGTCGAGCAACGGCCGGTAGAACAGTTTCGCGTGGAGCCTGCGGATCCGCTGCGCGTTGCGCTTGATCTCCGCGGCCAGCACACCGAGCGCATCTCTGTTGCCGTCGGGCCGCATGTGTGCGGCCCGTGCCAGCCACCTCAATGCTTCCTCGTCGTCGGGCGGAGGCAAGGTGTGCGTTCGCTTCATCCGCTGCAGCTGCAGGCGATGCTCGATGAGGCGCAGGAACTCGTAGGACGCAGTGAGATTGGCCGCATCGTCGCGGCCGATGTACCCGCCGTCGGTCAACGCCGTCAGCGCATCGGTCGTCCCCAGCACGCGCAACGACTCGTCGGTGCGGCCGTGCACGAGTTGGAGCAACTGCACGGCGAACTCGACATCGCGAAGGCTGCCACGTCCGAGTTTGATCTCTCGTTCGCGCAGTTCCGGTGGGACCATTTCCTCGACCCGACGGCGCATCGCCCGAACCTCGGGAACGAAGTCCTCTCGCTGCGACGCCAGCCAGACCATCGGATTCAACGCGGCGACGTAGCTGTGCCCGAGTTCCATGTCTCCGGTCATCGGACGTGCCTTGAGCAACGCCTGGAACTCCCACGTCTTGGCCCAGCGCTTGTAGTAGGCGACGTGCGAATCCAGTGTCCGCACCAGTTCGCCGCGTTTACCCTCGGGGCGCAGCGCAGCGTCGACCTCGAAGAACGCGGACGAGCCGATTCGCATCATTTCGCCTGCGATCCGGCTGGCGGTTGCATCCGCGGGTTCGGCGACGAACACGACGTCGACGTCGGAGACGTAGTTCAGTTCTCGGGCACCGCATTTGCCCATCGCGATGACGGCGATGCGGCTGGGGCACGGTTTGTCCGGGCAGGCGGTGGCGATGGCCACGGCGAGAGCTGCGGTGAGGGCGGCGTCGGCCATGTCCGAAAGTTGATTGCCGACGAGCTGGTACGGCAGAACCGGTTCGTTCTCGACGGTGGCGGCCAGATCGGCGGCCGCCAGCACCATCACCTGGTCGCGGTAGGTCTTCCTCAGCGCGACAACGGCTTCCGGTCCGGTGACGGACGCTCGATACAGTTCGGAGGACGCATGTTCCCCGGTCTCCGGGCTAGCCTGCACCGCTGCGAGCAACTGTTCGGTGAGCTGCTGCTTGCTCGGCAGGTCTATCCGACCGGTGGACTTGCCGTCGGGCGAGGCGAGCAGGCGCCACGCCTGCGGATCGGAGACGAGGTGGTCCGCGAGGGCGCTCGACGCACCCACCAACCCGAAGAGCCGACCGCGAAGACCCTTGTCCGTCCGCAGTGCGGAGTCCAACTCGGCGAACTTGTCACCGAGTGCATCGTTCAACCGGACGACGGTGCGGAGCGCGAGGTCGGCGTTGGCTGCCCGCGAGAGCGACCACAACAGTTCGAGGCTGTCCTCGTCCACCCATCCGAGCGTGCGAAGGTCGGTGGGCGCGGTGGATTCGACCAGTCCCAGCCGTCCTGCGCCGGGAACAACCGAACGTGACGTCGGTGGACGCACCATCAGCGAACACCTCGACTCTGGCGTGACACCTGATTCACCTCACCGCGGGGGAAACTACCTCGAACGGGTAAAACCTAGCCCATCGGCGCCCGTCCGATTCACAACCCCAGGTACGCCTTCAATTCGTACGGGGTGACATGACTGCGGTATTCCTCCCACTCGCGACGTTTGTTGCGGAGGAAGAAGTCGAAGACGTGCTCGCCGAGAGCCTCGGCGACGAGCTCCGAGTTCTCCATCGCGTTGAGGGCCTGATCGAGATTGCCCGGAAGCTCCTTGTAGCCCATCGCACGCCGTTCGGCGGACGTCAGTGCCCACACGTCTTCCTCGGCCTCGGGGGGCAACGTGTAGCCCTTCTCGATGCCGCGCAGACCGGCAGCGAGCAACACCGCGAAGGCCAGGTACGGGTTGCACGCAGAATCAGGGCTTCGGATCTCGACGCGACGCGAGGACGCCTTGTTGGGCGTGTACATCGGGACGCGAATGAGAGCGGATCGGTTCGCCGGGCCCCACGACGCCGCCGTCGGTGCCTCACCGCCGCGGACCAGACGCTTGTAGGAGTTGACCCACTGGTTGGTCACGGCACTGATCTCGTTGGCGTGCTCGAGAATGCCTGCGATGAACGACTTGCCGGTCTCCGACAACTGCATCGGATCGTCCGGGTTGTGGAACGCGTTGGCGTCTCCCTCGAAGAGACTCATGTGAGTGTGCATCGCCGAGCCGGCCTGGTCGCTGAACGGCTTGGGCATGAACGTCGCGCGGACGCCCTCTTCGATCGCGACCTCTTTGACCACGTAGCGGAACGTCATGATGTTGTCGGCCATCGACAGCGCGTCGGCGTAGCGGAGATCGATCTCCTGCTGACCGGGCGCTGCCTCGTGGTGGCTGAACTCGACCGAGATACCCATCGACTCGAGCGCGTCGATGGCGTGGCGACGAAAGTTCGGCGCCGAGTCGTGCACGGCCTGGTCGAAGTAGCCGCCGTTGTCCGCAGGCGTGGGCGGAGACCCGTCTTCGGGGCTGTCCTTGAGGAGGAAGAACTCGATCTCGGGGTGCACGTAGCAACTGAACCCGAGGTCGGCGGCCTTGCTCAGCTGACGGCGCAGCACGTGGCGCGAATCGGCCCAGGACGGCGAACCGTCGGGCATCGCGATGTCGCAGAACATGCGCGCGGAGTGCTGGTGACCCTTGCTCGTGGACCACGGCAGGATCTGGAACGTCGACGGATCCGGCTTGGCGACGGTGTCGGCCTCCGAGACGCGTGCGAAGCCTTCGATGGCGCTGCCGTCGAAGCCGATGCCTTCGTCGAACGCTCCTTCGAGTTCCGCCGGCGCGATCGCGACGGATTTCAGGTACCCCAGAACGTCGGTGAACCACAGGCGGACGAAACGGATGTCCCGCTCCTCCAGTGTCCGGAGCACGAATTCCTTTTGGCGATCCATGTCCGCGAGACTAAGCAAACCGCGTTAAATCTGTGTTACATCGTGAATTCGGTCTCACTTCGGATAGCTCTCACCTGGGGAAGAACACCCGTGAAGTTCCGTCAGCACACCAAATCGTTACCTGGTTGGGTCAGATCGACGAGGTAGTCGACCACCGGTTCGTCGACGCAGTTCTCGCCGGAGAACGCAACCGTGTGCTGGGCCCCGTCGAACGTGATCAGGTCCGCGTCCAGTTGACGGGCAAGTTCGACGCCTGCCTGGTACGGCGTCGCCGGGTCGAAGGTCGTCGAGATCACGACCAGTTTCGGAAGTCCCTCGGCCGAGATCGTGTAGGGAGTGCTGGTGTTGGGGACGGGCCAGAACGCGCAGACATCGAGCGGTGCGTTTCCGGTTCCGCGTCCGTCGTCGAGGAAAGGAGCAGCTTCCCGATACCGTCGGTCTGCTTCTCCGGCCTCGGCGCGGTCGGTGGTCGGTGGATCGTCGACGCAGCGGATGGCGTTGAACGCGTCGTCCAGATTGGAGTAGGTGCCGTCGTCGAGACGGCCACTGTAGGTGTCGGCAAGGCGGAGCAAGGTGTCTCCCCTGCCCTCCTGCAGTTCCGCCAGGCCCACACGCAGGATCCGCCACAGGCTCTGCGAGTACAGGGCTTGCTGCGTTCCGGTGATCGCGTCGTCGTAACCGAGTCCGCGCGGATCCGTGGTGGCGGCGGGCGTCTGGATCAGTGGGTCGACGAGCTCCCTGAACGTCCGGTCCCCGGCGGCCGGGTCCGGCCCGAGAGGGCACGCCTCGCTCTGTGCGCAGTCCTCGGCGAACGCCTCGAATGCGCCTTGGAACGCAGCTCCTTGCTCGACGGCCTCGTCGACGGGGCTCTGCTCGGGATCGAGTGCACCGTCGAGAACCATGGCGCGGACTCTGTCCGGGAACGCTTCCGCGTAGGCGGCGCCGATCCGCGTTCCGTACGAATAGCCGAGGTAGGTGAGCTTCTCGTCGCCCAGAACCGATCGGATGACGTCCATGTCCTGCACGACCTCACGGGTACCGACGTGTTCGAGTACGTCGGCACCTGTTCGCTCGACGCATTTCGCGGCGTACTCGCGATGATCGTTCTCCACTGCGGCGATGCCTTCGGGCGAGACGTCGACGTCCGGCTCGGCGCGTTCGAGGTCGGTTTCTTCCGCGGTGAGGCACCGAACTGCGGGCGTCGACGCGCCGATTCCGCGGGGGTCGAAGCCGATTCGGTCGAAGTTCTCCGCGAGTGCGGTGTCCTCGGCCTGGGTGGCGAGGTACAAACCGGACGACCCGGGTCCGCCCGGGTTGAACAGTATGGATCCGGTGCGCTCCCCCGACGCCTGCACGCGGGACACCGCGATCTGTGCTGTCGGGCCGTCCGGGTCCTGGTAGTCGAGCGGAACGGTCACACGGGCGCACTCGACGGAACTTCCGAGCACGGTTCCATCGGTGTTGTAGTCGTCGCACGACCCCCAGTCGAGTTCCTGCGTGTAATAACGCTCGAGACCTGCTGGGATCACGCCGGCACCTGGCGACGCCGACGCAGTGTTCTCCGGCAGCGGCGTGCCCGACTCGACGTCGGCGCTCCCGCAGCCGGCAGCCACCGTCACCGCGACAGCACCGAGGGCTGTCGCCACCGTTAGTCCGTGACGCCGTCCGTGGCGGGTACGTGCTGTCGGATCCGAGGAGACGCTCATGAGGTGAAATCGTGCCAGAGCGGGCGAGGTGCAGTCTGCGGCACTAGTGTTTCCAGTCGTGCAGGCACTGCGAACAGCCCTTGCCCAGATCAACCCGACAGTCGGTGACCTCACCGCGAATTCCGAGCTGATCGTGGATTGGACGTCGCGCGCCGCCCAGGAAGGCGCCCAGGTCGTGGTGTTTCCGGAGATGGCCCTGACCGGTTATCCGGTGGAGGACCTCGCGCTTCGCCCGGAGTTCGCGCACGCGTCGCGCGACGCTCTGCGCGACCTCGCCGATGCACTCGACCGAGCCGGATGCGGTGACGTCGTCGCCGTCGTCGGGTACCTCGACCGCGACGCGGTGGGATCGAGAAACAGCGCCGCCGTTCTGTTCCGTGGCGACGTCGTGTCGCGGTACGACAAGCACGCGCTTCCCACCTACCGAGTCTTCGACGAGCTCCGATACTTCGCCCCCGGAACGCGGTTGAGCATCACCGAGGTGAACGATGTTCGCCTGGGAATCGTTGTCTGCGAAGACATCTGGAAGCCCGGCGGGCCGGTTCCCGCGTACGCGGCGGCCGGAGTCGACGTGCTGCTGTGCCTGAATGCGAGTCCGTTCGAGCGCGGCAAGGCGGAGGTCCGCCTGTCGGTGGTCCAGCGGCGGGCAGCCGAGGCTGGGGTACCCGTCGTCTACGCCAATCTGGTCGGTGGTCAGGACGAGCTCGTGTTCGACGGCGGCAGCATGGTCGTCGCCGCCGATGGAGCCATCCTCGGCCGTGCCCCGGCGTTCACCGAACACCTGCTGTGCGTGGACCTCGACGTCTCCGACGCGCGACGTCCCGACGGCGGCCCACCGCCGGGATGGTCCATCGACCGGAACACCGTGCCGGATCTCCTCGTCCGCGGGTGGGATCGGCTACCTCGATCGGTGGCAGAACCCTCGGACGACCTGGCGTCGACGTGGGCGGCACTCGTCACCGGGTTGCGCGACTACGTCCACAAGAACGGGTTCGCCTCGGTGGCGCTCGGCCTGTCCGGTGGCATCGACTCCGCTGTGGTCGCGGCGATCGCCGTGGACGCTCTCGGAGCGGAGTCCGTGTACGGCGTCGCGATGCCTTCGCAGTACTCCTCGGACCACTCGCTCGCGGACGCGAACGATCTTGCGTCGCGCACCGGGCTGCATTTCGGCATCGAGTCGATCGTCGACATGGTGCGGTCGGTGACGGACCAGCTCGGCCTCTCCGGCGTCGCGGAGGAGAACGTTCAGGCGCGGTGCCGCGGCATCGTTCTGATGGCGCTCTCCAACTCGGCCGGACATCTCATTCTCGCCACCGGCAACAAATCCGAACTTGCCGTTGGCTATTCGACCATCTACGGCGACGCCGTCGGCGGGTTCGCCCCCATCAAGGACGTACCGAAATCCATGGTGTGGGAGCTGGCGCGGTGGCGTAACGACGCAGCGGTCGGACGCGGCGAGGTGCCCCCGATTCCGGAGGCAAGCATCGACAAGCCTCCGTCGGCAGAGTTGCGCCCGGATCAACTCGACACCGATTCGCTCCCGGAGTACGACCGGCTCGACGCGATCCTGTTCCGCTACGTCGACTGCGATCAGGGTGAGGACGACATCGTGGCGGCAGGCTTCGATCCCGTGGACGTCGCCGACATCGTGGCCAAGGTCGACGCGGCCGAACACAAACGGAGGCAGTATCCGATCGGAACCAAGGTGACGTCGAAGGCGTTCGGTCGGGATCGACGCATGCCGATCACCGACGGCAGACGGAGAGTGTGACGAATTGCACGTCCGGGTGCGCTTCGGCGTCGGTCGTGTCGGTGGCAGACTGAGGTCGTCATCAACCCCATCCCGGGGACCCGCACGGCGGGCCTCGAGGAACCGAAAGGGACAAAGATGTCCAACGATTCTGTGTACGGCTCGTCCGATGCGTCCGTCTCCGGTTTGACCCGCAAGACTCGCACCCATCACCTGCTGCAAATGAAAGCCGACGGCGAGCGGTGGGCCATGCTCACCGCGTACGACTACTCGAGCGCCCGCATCTTCGAGGAAGCGGGCATCCCGGTCCTCCTCGTCGGCGACTCGGCAGCGAACGTCGTCTACGGCTACGACACGACGGTGCCGATCACCATCGACGAACTGCTGCCTCTGGTTCGGGGCGTCGTCCGCGGAGCTCCCAACGCACTCGTCGTCGCCGACCTCCCGTTCGGCACCTACGAGTCCTCGCCTCAGCAGGCACTCGCGACGGCCACCCGATTCATGAAGGAGGGCCTCGCGCACGCCGTGAAGCTCGAGGGCGGCGAACGCGTCGCAGATCAGATCGCCGCGATCTCCGCGGCCGGCATCCCGGTCATGGCGCACATCGGCTTCACACCGCAGAGCGTGAACGGCCTCGGCGGCTTCCGCGTGCAGGGCCGCGGTGACGGTTCCGAGCAGCTCGTCGCCGACGCCATCGCCGTCCAGGAGGCAGGAGCATTCTCCGTCGTCATGGAGATGGTGCCCGCCGACATCGCGGGCCAGGTGACCCGCAAGCTCACCATCCCGACCATCGGCATCGGAGCGGGCAACGAAACCGACGCCCAGGTGCTGGTCTGGCAGGACATGGCGGGCTACACCAACGGCAAGACCGCCAAGTTCGTCAAGAAGTTCGGCAACGTCGGAGACGAACTGCGGACCGCCGCTGCGACGTATCTCGCCGAGGTTCGCGGCGGAGTCTTCCCCGGTCCCGAGCACAGCTACTGATCGGTCACCTGCAGGTGGCACACTCGGTGCCATGAAACCTGGTCTTCGTAGTTCTCGCCGTGCAGCCGCCGCCGTCCTGGGGGCGGCTGCCGTCGTCGGTCTGGCAGCGTGCGGCACCGACTCCGCCAATACCGGATCGTCCGCGTCGCTGACCACCACGACCACGGCCCCGGTCACCACCACCGATGCGGCTGCTGCCGGTGACACGATCACCGACCAGCAGAAGCAGCAGCTGTGCACCGATCTCGGTGAGCAACTGCAGGAATGGCGAATCCAGGGGCCGACGCTCGGCCGCGGTGGGCTCAACATCGTCGTGCAGACATGGGCGGCGCAGAGCGGAGTCATCAACCTGCAGGTGGTGCAGAACCGCTCGATCATCGACGACATCACCATCGACAACTGCTCCGACGTCCGTGACGAAGCCCTGCGATCACTCGACATCCCCGACTTGGCATCGGGACTGGTGGGCTTCTGACGTGGCACGTGATCTCTACCCGGCCATCGAGCCCTACGCCAGTGGCCACCTCGACGTCGGTGACGGCCAACAGATCTACTGGGAGACCAGCGGTAATCCGGACGGACTCCCCGTCCTGTTCGTCCACGGAGGGCCCGGCGGTGGAACCGGACCTGCGCAGCGCCGCTACTTCGACCCCGAAAAGTATCGAATCGTGCTGTTCGACCAGCGTGGCTGTGGCAAGTCCCGACCTCATATCGCGGACAGGAGTGGAGCCGGCGGAACGACCAAGGGGTGGGACATGAGGGTCGACTGGGCGGTGAACACGACTGGAAAGCTTGTCGGCGACATCGAGAAGTTGCGGACTCATCTCGGCGTCGACACCTGGCTCGTGTTCGGTGGTTCGTGGGGTTCGACGCTGTCCCTCGTCTACGCACAGACCCACCGCGACCGGGTCACCGGCCTGATCCTGCGCGGCATCTTTCTGCTCCGCCGCAGTGAGATCGACTGGTACTACAACGGCGGCGCGGGCCATCTCTTCCCCGAACAGTGGGAGAAGTTCCTGGCACCTGTCCCGGATGCAGAACGACACTTGGATCTGGTCGAGGTCTACCACCGGCTGCTGAACTCCGACGACCGCGACGTCGCCACCGCGGCGGCCATCGCCTGGTCGTCGTGGGAGGCCGCGACGAGTTATCTCATTCCCCGCCCGGAGCAGATCGCCTCCAACGAGGACCCGCGATTCGCCCTGGCCTTCGCAGGGATCGAGAACCATTACTTCCGCAACGACGGATTCCTGCGCGAGAACCAGTTGCTGGAGGACGCGCACCTCCTGGCCGGAATCCCCGGCGTCATCGTTCAGGGCCGGTACGACGTGGTGTGCCCGGCCACGAGTGCCTGGGCCCTTCATCGGTCGTGGCCGGATGCGGAATTGACGATCGTGGACGATGCCGGGCATTCCGCGTCCGAGCCCGGCATCATCCATCATCTCGTCGAGGCGACCGACCGTTTCGCCTCGACAGCGTCACCCGGCGCCGTGCCACCGTCCGCCTCGTAAGCGAACTCGACACGGCGGGAGGCGGTGTCGGCGACGGTCAACGTCACCGACACCGCTTGCCCTTCCGGCGGATCCCCCACGCATTTGCCGATGACGATCGGATCGGCCACGAACACCTCGGCGGTCTTCTTTCCTTCCGCCCCACGCAGAACGAGAGCGGAGAACGCCTCGCCGACGCGGTCGTTCAGAACGTGCGCTTCGGTCAGGTCGATGCACGCTCGATCCACTTTGGACGCAACGGAATCCGATCCGCGCATGATCGCGGGCAGATCAGGGAGCGCAGTCCGCGCCCACTCGGGGATGTCCGTGCCAGCAACCACCGCGAGGCATACTTCGGTGGCGAACCTGTCCGACAGCCGGCGAAGCGGCGCCGTGACGTGAGCGTAGGATGCTGCGATTCCGGCGTGCTCGGGCGATTCGGGGATTTCCCCGTCGAACGCCACGTAATCCGAGCCTCGCAGCAGACTCGTTGCCTGAGTCATCATGGCCAGCGTCGTAGGTTCGTCACCCGGTAGCCCGGCGAGCACGGCTCCAGCCGATGCACCTGCGGGCCATTCGATTCCGAGCATCTCCGCTGTCTTCTTCAACGAGTCGACGGCGTCCTCCGGGGCCGGCGGCAAAGTGCTGAGCAGTCCGATTCCGGCGTCGAGCATGATCGACGCTGCGCACATCCCCGTCAGCAGCGACACCTCGGCGTTCCACGCGTCCACGGCGGTCCGCGCCTGCAATTCGATGCGCCACCCTGCGCCGTCGGCTACCACGTCCTGCTCCGGCAAGGTGATGTCCAGTGCACCTCGGCGCAACGCGGCCTGCGCACGCAGGCGACCGAAGTCGCCGAGAGCGGCGATCGACGGATGCGGGGAACCTGCATCGAAGTCGGCTTGGACACCCGCGTAATCGAAGCGGGCAACGGATTTGACCGTCGCTCTCGACACCGTCCACGCGACTGCGTCACCGGATTCGTCGAGTTCGATCCGCCACAGCGCTGCCGGGCGAATCTCGTTCGGCAGCAGACTGGCCGAGCCTTCCGACAGCACCCGCGGGTGAAGCGGTACCGAACCGTCGGGCAGGTAGAACGTCTGCCCGCGCTGACGAGTCTCGGTGTCGAGCCGGCCCGCAGGCGTCACGATGGACCCGACATCCGCGATCGCGTAATGCACGACGAATCCACTGGCGAGTTTCTCGACGTGCACCGCCTGATCCAGATCCATCGAACCGGGCGGATCGATGGTCACCAAGGCAAGGTCGGTGCGGTCTTCCCTCTCGGACGCGTATCTGTCCTGGGCGGACTCGGCCTCGGCGAGTGCGTCCGCCGAGAAGTGCTCGGGCAGGTCGAACTCGGAACGGATGGGGTCGAAGTCGAAGGCGGTCGCGGACAGTCGCGCCGAGACCACCGTCAGTTGTTCCAGTCGTCGTCGGCCTTGTCCGCAGCTTTGTTGCGCTCGGCTGCGATCTGAATGGCGCGCTCGGCAGTGGCACGGTCCGGATACGGGCCCATCCGGTCGAGTGCCCCGGATTCCTTGCCCTGCGAAACCGTCTTGGTGCGTACGTCGTAGTACCAGGCGTCGTCTTCTGTACTCATGAGAGCAAGCCTAGGTGCGAACGAGTCGGCATGTAAGCCGGATCCTGTGAACCGGCCCGCCGAAACGGGACGGAACGACGACCATCCATCTGGGCACACCGTCGCCGGGTACCTCGAGCAGTCCACCCGCAGGCTCGGGCGAGCAGCCCTCGAACACCTGCGCAGTCGCACTCCCGAGGGAATGCGACCTTCGACCTTGCTCCGGGCGGGGTTTACCTAGCCACCCCAGTCACCTGGGGTGCTGGTGCGCTCTTACCGCACCGTTTCACCCTGACCCGCGTCGTGCTGCCCGAAGACAGAACGAGCGCGGGCGGTCTGTTTTCTGTGGCACTGTCCCGCGAGTCACCTCGGGTTGCCGTTAGCAACCGCCCTGCTCTGTGGAGTCCGGACTTTCCTCGGCTCGAAGCTTGGCGGAATCGCTCCGCCAGTTCCCCGTGCCGCAGCCGTCCAACCGACTCGTTCGCAGGATGGAACTCTACCCGGTCGTACGGCTGGAACTAGAGTTCACCTCATGGATCACGTCGTCCTGCTGCGCGGAATCAACGTCGGCGGAATCAACATCAAGATGGTCGACCTTCGCCAGGCGCTCTCGCAGGCCGGGTTCGAGCCGGTGCGCACGGTCCTCGCGACCGGCAACGTGCTGCTGTCGTCGCCGCTGTCCCCCACGGAACTGAAGCCCGCGATCGAGAAGACCCTCGCCGACACATTCGGATACGAGGCGTGGGTGATCGTCCTCGATCCGGCCACCCTGAGCGCCATCGTCGACGACTATCCGTTCGACGCCGAACGCGACGGTTGGCACCCGTACGTGATCTTCGGCAACAACGACGAGCATCTCGCGGAACTGGCGCGGACGGCCGAAACGCTCGATCCGCAGCTCGAGCGCGTCTCCCTCGGCCGGGGCGTCGTCTACTGGGAGGTCGTGAAAGGAAACACCACCGACAGCATCGTCGGAAAGTTCACGGCGAAAGCAAAGTACAAGCCCACCACCACTACCCGGAACCTACGCACCCTCGTCAAGATGCTGGCGTGAGCGTCGTAGCGGCCGCACTCGTTGCGGCAGTGCTGATCTTCGCGATCGTCCGGCCCCGCGGTCTGCCGGAGATCGTCGCGGCACTCCCGGCCGCAGTGGCGGCACTACTGCTCGGGCTCGTCACCCTGTCCGACGCACGCTCGCAGGTGCTGGAACTGCTCCCGACCGTCGTGTTCCTGGCGTTCATCCTCGTTCTCGCCCATCTCGCCGACGCACTGGGTGTCTTCCGGTGGACGGCTTCGATCATGGGCAGATCTGCCCGCGGCAATCCGCATCGGCTTCTCGGTTCGGTGTTCGTGGCCGCCGCCGTCACCACAGCCGTGCTGAGCCTCGACGCGACTGTCGTGCTGTTGACGCCGGCGGTGATCGGCGCGGCGCGGGCTCTGCGTATGTCGCCTCGGCCGCACAGTTATGCGACAGCGCACCTGTCGAACTCCGCGTCGACGTTGCTGCCGGTGTCGAACCTGACGAACCTTCTGGCGTTCACCGCGACGGGCCTGACGTTCGTGCATTTCGCCGCGCTGATGGCGCTGCCGTGGATCGTGTCGATCGTGATCGAGTTCGCGGTGTTCTGGGTGTTCTTCCGCGCCGACCTTCGGCACGGTGCCACGCGATCCGAGCAGCACTCGGTGACGGAACCCATCGTCGCGCCCACGGCGGCGCTGGTGGTTCTGGGCGCAACATTGCTGGGCTTCGCCGTGGCCGGGTTCTTCCACGTCGAACCGTTCTGGGTCGCGGCCGTGGGCGCGTGCGCTCTCGCCGTGCCCGCACTGAAGCAGGGCTACACCGTGCCGTCGCGCATGCTGCGGGCCGCCGACCTCACATTCTGCGGATTCGTGCTCTTGCTGGGAATTGTCGTCGAGGGCGTCACGGCGGGCCCCATCGGCGACTGGCTCGCGAGCATCCTGCCCGGCGAGGCGTCGTTCCTCGGCCTGTTGACGACCGCCGCCATCGCAGCGGTCGCGTCGAACGTCGTCAACAATCTGCCCGCGACGCTGATGCTGCTCGCCGCGTTCGGCTCGTCCGCTCCCCCCGGTCTGCTTCTCGCGATGGTCGTGGGCGTCAACCTCGGGCCCAACCTGACCTACGTGGGCTCGCTCGCGATCATGTTGTGGCGCAAGGTCGGCGCGGCACACGACGAACCGGCGTCGTTGCGCACCTTCACCGTCCTCGGTCTGATCAGCACACCGCTGACGATCCTCGGTGCCGTCGCCGCCCTCTGGCTCGCCCTACAGATATGACGTGTCGTTGACGAGTCGGACCGAGGCACCGCCGTCGGGATAGAACTCGGCGATGCTGAGCGACGCGAGATCCAGATGCAGCCGGTACAGCAACGACGGCCCGACATCGAGAGCGAGCTGCAGCAGCATCTTGATCGGGGTCACGTGGCTGACCACGACGACCGTCGACCCCGCGTACGACGCGACCAGCTTGTCGCGGGCCACGGTGACCCGCTCCAGGACGGTGTCGAAGCTTTCGCCTCCCGGTGCGGCGACCGAGGTGTCACCGCGCCACTTCTGGTGGACATCCGGGTACTTCTCGAACGCTTCCTTGAACGTGAGGCCTTCCCAGTCACCGAAGTCGGTCTCGGTCAGTTCGTCCAGCGTGGAGACCTCGAGGCCTACCTTCCGGGCGAGCGCGCCTGCCGTCTGCTGCGCCCGGCCCAGCGGCGAGGCGACGATGGCCGCGATGTCGTCTCGCTGCGCCAGACGGGCGGCCGCTGCGGCCGCCTGACCCTCGCCGATCTCGGTCAGTGGCGGGTTTCCTCGGCCCGAGTAGCGACGCTCCACCGACAGCGGAGTCTGTCCGTGCCGCAGCAGAAGCAGCCGCGTGGGCTCACCCGTCGCTCCGGTCCATCCGGGTGCGGCCGGCTTGACATCGCGGTCCTTCGGGGGCTCCAGTTCCCGACCGTCGGCCGCGGCATCCATCGCCTCGTTCGCCAACCTGTCCGCGTGCGAATTCTGTGCCCGTGGAATCCACTGGAACGTGACGCGGTCGAAACCGCGGACCAGGTCGGCGGCCTCACGGTTGAGCGGAATCATGTCCGGGTGCTTGACCTTCCAGCGCCCGGACATCTGCTCGACGACGAGCTTGGAATCCATCCGCACGTCGACCTCACGCGCACCGACCTCGCCTGCAGCAGTCAACCCGGCGACGAGGCCGCGGTACTCGGCGACGTTGTTGGTCGCGACGCCCAACGCGAGACGGCGTTCTGCGAGCACCTCGGAGCGGTCGGCGGACAGCACCACGGCGCCGTACCCTGCCGGGCCCGGGTTGCCCCGAGATCCACCGTCCGCCTCGACGACAACCCTCACAGACCGGATTCCTTGGTGCGCACCAGAATGGCGTTGCACTCCGAGCATCGCACCAGCTCGTCGGCGGGCTTCGCCGCGATGCGCGAGATCTCGCCTCGATCGAGTTCGATCCGGCAGGCGCCGCAGCGTCGGGCCTGCAGTAGCGCGGCGCCGCGGCCGGTGAGAGCGCGCTGCTTCTCGTAGACCGCCAACAGCTCGTCCGGGAACGTGCTCGCCAGTTCCGATCGCCGTGCGGTGGCGCGCTGCTCCGCGGAATCGACATCGGCCACGGCGTCGTCTCGCCGACGTCCGGCGTCGACGAGCTCGTCCTCGATCTGGGTCAGCTGCGCCCCGGCGTGGTTGTAATCGGTCTCCGACGCCTCGCGCCGCTCCATGACCTCGAGAAGTTCCTCTTCGAGGATTCCCTGCCGACGTTCGAGGCTGGCGAGTTCGTGCTGGAGCTCGGACATCTGTTTCGCTGCGACGGTGCCGCTGTCGAGGAGCGAGCGGTCGCGGTCTTCACGTTGGCGGACCGCGTCGACCTCGCCTTCGAGCTTCTTGATGTCACGGTCGAGGTCGTCCATCGCCATCTGGACCGTGACGGCTGCGTCCTTGCGGGCGATGCGCTCGGCCTCGAGCTTCTCCACCTCGGCCTGCTCGGGAAGACTTTTACGACGGTGCGAGATCTGCGTCAGCTCGGTGTCCACTGCGGCCAGTTCGAGAAGTGAGGCCTGCACTCGGGGATCGACGTTCACGCGTGATGACTCCTGCGACTATGGAAGAAATATTCGGCCAAGCCTACCGGCTCCGATCGTCCACCGAACCCACTGTCCACGGATCGGTCCTGCGGGTACTGACGCGGCTGCTCCATCCCCCCTCGTCGCCGAACTCTGCGTCGACGATGTGTCGGGCCTGCTCGCACCACGGCCACTCCGACGCCCAGTGCGCGACGTCGACCACGGCTGCGCCTCCGGCGCGAAGGTGCTCGTCGACGACGTGATGCCGCAGGTCCGAGGTGACGTAGACGTCGGCTCCGAGGGATGTCACTGCACTCAGATAGCCGTCGCCCGCTCCCCCGCACAGCGCGACCGTGCGGATCTCGGTGTCGGGATCGCCTGCCGCCCGTACGCCCCACACCGTCTCCGGCAACACCGCGCGCACTGTTCGTGTGAACTCGCGCAAGGTGGTGGGTCTGTCCAGCACCCCGATCCGTCCGAGGCCCGTGCAGCTCGGGAGCCTGACTTCCTCGAACACGTCGATCGCCGGTTCCTCGTAGGGGTGTGCTCGCGTCACGGCGTCCAGAATGTCCGCCCGCTTCGACGCAGGCGCCACCACCTCTATGCGGTCCTCGTCGACTTTCTCGAGCACACCGTGGTCGCCGATCGTCGGCGTCGATCCGACGCCGGGCAGGAACTGGCCGAGCCCTCGGGTGCTCCAACTGCAACGGCTGTACTGTCCGATCGCTCCTGCGCCGGCGTCGAACAGCGCGTCCCTGACGGCGTCGCTGTGCGACGTCGGAGTGAACACGACCCACTTGTCCACTCGCGGTCCGTCGATCGGATCGAGGGGGCGCGTGTCGGTCACGCCGAGCGCATCCGCCAGGGCGTCGGACACGCCTGGGTTGGCGCTGTCGGCATTGGTGTGCGCGGTGAACAGTGCGCACCCGGCCTTGACGAGACGGTGGATGAGTGCGCCCTTGGGTGTGTTCGCGGCGACGGTGTCCACGCCGCGGAGCAGGAGTGGATGGTGCACCACCAGTAGGTCGGCGCCCATGTCGATGGCTTCGGCGACGACCTCCTCGGTCGCGTCGACGGCGTAGAGAACTGTGCCGACGCGATCGGCCGGGTCACCGCACACCAATCCGACCGAATCCCAGCTCTCGGCGAGCCGCGGCGGATAATGCGCCTCGAGTACCGCGATGACGTCGGCGAGAAGGACTGTCACTGTTCACCTTTCGATCGTGCGTGCTGTGGCGGTGAATTCTTCGGCAAAGATTTCGTCAGGGCATCGACGAGGACATCCACCTGCGCGGACGGGCGAACGGCCACCCGCAGGTGACCCGGCGCCAGTCCCGGGAAGGTGTCGCACCGGCGAACCGCGACACCGTGGTCACGCAACCGCCGACGCACCCCCTCCGCGTCCGGAACGGACAGAAGCAGGAACGGTCCGCGCGCGGGCCCGTGCACATCGATCCCGAGCGCGGTCAGACGTCGCGTCATGTCCTCGCGTTCGGCTGCGATGACCGATGCCCTGGCTTCGGCCGACGCAACGGCGTCCGGTTCGCTGCACGCTTCGATGGCCTCGATCTGCAGACTTCCGAGCGGCCAGTGCGCCCGCCCGACGGTGAGTTCGGCGAGGACGTCCGGATGCCCCAGCGCGTATCCGCACCGCAGTCCGGCGAGCGCCCATGTCTTGGTGAGACTGCGCAGCACCAGCACATCGTCGAGGGAGTCGGAGGCAACGGACTCGGCTTCACCGGGCACTGCGTCGGCGAAGGCTTCGTCGACGACGACGATGCGTCCGGGGCGACGCAGACCCAGAATCGAGTGTCGCTCGTGCAGCACCGAGGTCGGGTTGGTCGGGTTACCGACGACCACCATGTCTGCGTCCTCGGGAACCGCGCTGGGATCCAGCTGGAACGGCGGAGCCGACACGACGTGTCGGACGGGTATGCCTGCTTGGCGCAACGCGAGTTCGGGCTCGGTGAACGACGGATGGATCAGTGCAGCCAGCCGTGGTTTCAGCTGTGGCAGCATCGCGAACCCCTCCGCACCTCCGGCGAGCAGAAGGACTTCTTCCGGGGCTCGGCCGTGTCTGTGCGCGACGGCTTCCCGCGCGCGCAGGTCGGCGTCGGCGGACGGGTAGGAGCCGAGCGAATCCAGCGATCGGCTCAGCCGTTCGCTGAGCCAGCGAGGTGGGCCTGTTCCTTGGACGTTGACTGCGAAATCGATCAGTCCAGCTCCCACTTCGGCGTCACCGTGGTGACGGAGAAGCGACATCGCGTCCAATTCTTCCCTGTCCTTTCGTTACCTACGAGCGTATCCCGCCCCGGCCGCGAGTGGAGCATGCGAAGGCCCGGCCACCAACCGATATGGTTTTGTCATGACAAATCTCGACGCCGCGCGCAGTCCGCGAGCCACGGTGGTGCTGTTCGACCTCGACGGCACGCTCACCGATTCCGCACCGGGCATCCTCGCGGGCTTCCGGCACGCACTCGCCGCGGTCGACGGACCCGAGCCGACGGAGGAGCAACTCGCCCTGGTCATCGGGCCACCGTTGATCGACACTTTCGGCGCGATGGGGCTTCCCGACGACGTCGCCCAGAGGGCGCTTGCCGCGTACTTCGAACGATACGACGCCAGGGGCTGGGCGGAGAACACGGTGTTCGAGGGTATCGAGCCGGTGTTGGCAGAGTTGAAGAGTCGAGGGGTTCGACTCGGAGTGGCCACGTCCAAGTCCGAGCGGTTCGCGCACCGGATTCTGGATCACTTCGGACTGGCCGAGTACTTCGAGTTCATCGGAGGGGCGAGCAACGACGGCACCCGTCGCGCCAAGCCCGACGTGATCGCGCATTCGCTGCGCAACCTGGGCATCACGGCGACCGAGGCGTCGGCCGGCGGGACCCAGGGCGTCCTCATGGTCGGGGATCGTGATCACGACGTGCACGGCGCCGCTCGATTCGGCATTCCGGCGATCTACGTGGACTGGGGTTACGGAATCGCGGGTGAGAACGACGACGCCGCGTTCACCGTGACGACCATGGACGAACTGGCGAAGGTGCTCGGTGACAACACGTAAGCCCACCCTCCACGTGACGTTCGTCTGCACCGGCAACATCTGCCGGTCACCGATGGCGGAGAAGATCTTCGAGCAGCACCTGCGGGAGGCGGGGCTGGATTCGGTACGGGTGTCGAGTGCAGGCATCGACGGGTGGCACGAGGGCGAGGGCGCCGACCCGCGCACCGTTGCCGAGCTCGACGCGCACGGTTACGACAGCGACCACGAAGCCGCACAGGTCAACGACGATCACCTCGGCGCCGATCTGCTGGTCGCCCTCGACACCGGTCACGTTCGCGAACTACTGCGTCTCGGTGCGCCCGCCGACCGGATCGCACTGCTCAGATCCTTCGACGACGATGCGGACGACGAGTCCGTCGCAGACCCGTACTACTCGTCCGACGACGCGTTCACCACCGTCCGCGAACAGATCGAATCGGCCATGCCCGGGTTGGTGAGTTGGACCGAGAACGCCGTCTCCGACGAGGCGTCGTAGATCGATGTCGGGCGAGCCGCTACCGTAGTTGTCGTGCGAAGGCTCCGATTTCTGCTGCGTCCGGGTTGGTTGGCGGTTGCTGCTGTCGTCGCCCTGTTCGCTTACCTGTGCTTCACGGTGCTGGCGCCGTGGCAGCTCGGCAAGAACACGTCGACGTCGCACCGAAACGATCTGATCAACCAGTCCGTGGACGCCGAGCCCGTAGCGCTCGAGGAGCTGCTGACACCCACGGGCTTCGCCGACGACGACGAATGGCGTCGAGTCGTCGCCACCGGCGCCTACGAATCGGACAAGGAAGTGCTGGTCCGACTGCGCAGCATTCGCGAACAACCTGCGTACGAGGTGATCACCCCGTTCCGCCTGGACAGCGGGGAGACGATCCTCGTCAACCGGGGGTACGTGCTGCCGGTCCAGGGAACTCAGCCACCGACGATCGAGCCGGCTCCGACCGGTGAGGTGACGCTCGACGCACGCATCAGACGAGCCGAGGGAACCTCCCGTGAGCCCATCGAGGAAGCCGGGCACATCCAGGTCTACAACATCAACCCGGACCAGATCGGGACCGCCCTTTCCGTCACTCCCGTGCAGGGATACCTGCAGCTCGACGACGCCCAACCGGGCGGCTTGGGCGTGATCGAACTGCCGCAGACCGATTCCGGCCCCTACCTGTCCTACGGCCTCCAATGGCTGGCGTTCGGAATCATGGCACCACTGGGCCTCGCCTATTTCGTCCGAGCCGAGTGGCGTGAACGCCGCAAGGCGACGAACCGTGATCTCGCGGACCCGACGGACGACGATCGGCTGGTTCCCGAACCGGACAGTCCTCTGCCTGATTCCACCGTGCGTGACTACCCAGCGCCCGACTCCCCTGCGCCTGACTCCTCAGCACCGACGGTGGCGGATCCGGAGCCCGAGTTCACCCTCCCGACGCGCCGGGAACGGAAGTCGCGAGCGAAGTCCGCGTCATCGACGAGGACCGCGCAGGATGCCCGCCTTGCCGATCGCTACGGCAAGGGCCGCTGACACAGCCGTCGCACCGATCTGGACCAGAGTAGACAGGCGCGCCGCGCGGTCCAGGTCCGCCGGTAGCGGATGTCTGCCGTCGCCGAGGGTCGGGCGGATCTCGACGCCGTGCGTGTACTCGGTTCGCCCGCCCAAACTGATTCCGAGTGCGCCCGCTGCCGTGGCTTCCGCCACGCCCGCGTTCGGGCTCGGGTGACGCGAGGCGTCAAACCGCCAGGCCCGCACGGCGTCGGCTGTTCGTCCGCCGACGAGCGGGGCGAGAACGGCCGTCACCACCCCGGTCACTCGCGCCGGCGCGAGGTTGATCACGTCGTCGAGGCGTGCGGCGAACCATCCGAACCGCTGATACCGCGGTGAGCGATAGCCGATCATCGCGTCCAGTGTGTTGACCGCGCGGTACCCGAGGATTCCGGGGACTCCGGCGACCGCACCCCAGAACACCACTCCCACAGTCGCATCCGAAGTGTTCTCGGCTACGGATTCGACCGAGGCACGTGTGAGACCGTCGGCGTCGAGGACACTGGGATCGCGCCCGCACAACGACGGAAGCAGGGCCCGCGCCTGATCGATCCGGTCGTGGCGGAGGTGCTCGGACATCGCGGAACCCGTCCGTGCCAACGATGTTCCACCCAGTGCGGTCCACGTCGCCACGGCCGTCAGTGCGACCTCCGCGAGAACGCCACGCCGGGCAGCAGCCGTCGTCGCCACCGACCCGGCGGCGACGACGGCACTCACAAGGAGGACTGTGTGGACTGCACCGGCTGCTCGGGCGTCACGGTAGGTGTGCCGTTCGAGCGCCGCTGCCGCACTACCGAACCCGGCGACCGGGTGATACCGACGAGGATCGGCCAGCGCCAGGTCGAGACCGAGCCCGAGCACCAAGCCGGCACCGCGACTGTCCCATCGCGTCCAGCGGAAGGTCATGGAAGCGACGGTAGCGAAGCTCTCGCCCCATCCGCGCGCCCGGGTGCGGGAATTGTCAGGCCCAGCGCGACCTGTACACGCTTGCCATCTGGCGATTGTTGAACTCGAGATCGCGACCCGAGTGAAGCATCGCAGCTGCGATGCCGACGAAACCGACCGTTGCCATCAAGATCATTGCCATGGTGTCCCCCAAGGATCGCCGAGAGAGCCCGCTGTCGGGCCCTGATGATCTTGATTGTTACCGACGGGTAGGGAGAAGAAAATGCAGATGAGGGGGCCGTCACATGTGTCAACGGTCACCGAACAGAACCGAGGCTAGGATCGACCACATGACCGTAGAAGGCGGATTCCCGAGCGAGTCCACACCAGCAGCGACCACCACGGGGCGACCGAGTTGGGTCAACAAGGCAATCGTCGTCGCGGTCGCGGTGGTCGCGCTCGTGATCGCCTACCTCGTCCTGTCCGCATTCCTCCCGAGATGGTGGAGCATCAGGGTTGCCAACCTGTCGGATCAGGCGTTCAGCAAAGGCATCTTCTGGGGCCTCGTCTTCGGGATCCTGTCCACTCTCGTGCCGCTGCTGTTCTTCACCGCGGCGTGGCGCGTCAGGAAGAAGCGCGGCGGCAAGGTCACCGCGATCGTCTCGATAGTTCTGGCCGTCGCCGCTGCTGTGCCGAACCTGCTGACACTGTCCATCGTGCTCGGAAGCAGCAATGCTGCACATGCAGGAGAGCGCACCCTCGACACCGAGGCTCCCGGCTTCCGTGGAGCCACCGCACTCGGCGCGATCATCGCAGTCGTCCTGTTCGCTGCCTTGGTGTTCTTGATCGTTCGCGGACGCAGGCGTCGCGCGCAGAAGCGAAGTGCTGCCCAGGCTGCATCGCCCCAGGTCTGATCTGTCAGGGCACCACGGGCGCTTTTCCACCGTCGTAGGGCTCGACGGTGACCTGCTCTTCGGGAGTGAGGGACACAACGGCCGGGCCGGCCTCCTCGGTCACCGTGAGCACCACCGACAAGCCCTCCTGCGCTACGGACTCGATCCGTCCGCGCTGCTCTCCGGTTTCGTCCACGAGTGCGTAATCTCCGACCAGAACCAGCAATTCCTCGGCGGACAGTGTGCGGCGGCCACCGAAATCTTCCACAGTCATGCCTACACCGTAGGCGAAACGGCGCGGTGCGCGCCGCTGAAGTCACTCGTGCCCGGGTGGAGGATCGGTGACCAGCACGTCGTCGATCGGCAGATGCAACGCCAGTTCCACCCTCCGCTCGTCCCAGCTGGGATACGCGGGGCGAATCCAGACGCGGGTGTCGTCGAGCTGAACCAGCAGGAACCGTCGCCACGTCCAGGTCTCGGCCGGATCGAGGAGGTCGGTGTGAGCGAGCACCGGCACGGGCGCGCGGCCCCACACCGGATTCGACAACGACGAAAGGCCTTGCTCCAGCAATACATCCGCGGCGTCGTCGACCGGGAGGCTCTGTGCGAGAAGGTGGCCGACGGGATTGACTGCGTCGACACAGCTCTCGTCGTAGTTCTCCGAGACTGTCCAGCCCACGATCTCACCGTCGGACGGACGCCTCACCGGAAGTCGGCTGCGCCACCGCGTGATATCCACTGCAACCACCTTACCGACCGCCTGCTCACCACAGATGCGTGTGATGAACCAGCGCATCGATCACGAGGACCGAGCCGATCACCGCGAACACCACTCGCACGGCCGCGGGGCCATTGGCCGTCAGAGCGCGCACCACGGATCGATAGCGTCGACGAGCAGACGGACTGCGCCCCATCGACAATGCGAGGACCGCCGCCGGAATACCGAGCGCGAGGAGGCAATAGAGCACGATGACGACGGGCCACGCGGCCGGCAACGGGTCGGACGCGGATATCATCGCGAGGCCGGCCAGATACGGTACGGCAGTAGGAGCCTGGACGATTCCGATGGCAAATCCCGTCGTCGCCAGGAGCGGCACACTCGCCCGGAAGCGAGCCGTCCACGCCGGCGGCGGACGCGAGGATCGTGGCATACACGCCAGAACGATCAAGGTGGCACCGATCGCAGCCTCGCCCCAGTACCGAACGGTCGGGGTGAGCTCGAAATCGACGATGCGGGAGAGAAAATCCATCCCGAGCACAGCCAGTATTCCGAAGGCAGTCGTGGCGGCGAAGACTCCGCCGAGAAAAGCCGATCCGGTTCGAAGCGGTGAACGCCTGTGCATCCGGGCGTCGTACGCGATCGCGGCGGTCAGACCGATCAGAAGAACATCCAGAGAATCGAGAAGTGCAAACCCGGTCAGCGCAGCGAACAACGTGATCATGTCGGTCTCAGCCTATACACGCTCACCCGTCCGATCGGAGATGAGGCGCGTCCGCCACGACCGCACGAAGCAGTTCGTCGACGGCTTTGACTCTCGCCAGCCCTGCCAGTTCGCGCGGTACTGCGACCCAGTACGTCCGGTCGATCGAGAACTGTTCTCCGGCCACGCGGACGAGGGTGTCGTCCGGTTCTCCGATGTAGCTGGGCAACGGCGCGATCCCGAGACCGCTGCGCGCGGCGAGCCAGTGACCGGTGATGTTGTTGGTCTGAATCTGCGCTCGTCCGTCGGTCAGAAACGAATCGAGTATCCGCAGCGGAGCCACGTCGAGGAGGGCGCCGACGTACCAGATGAGCGTGTGCTCTCGCAGATCGTCGCTCGTGGAGATTCTCGGATGGGACTGCAGGTACTCCTCGGTCGCGTACAGATACAACGAGTACGTCGCGAGCTTCCGATACACGACGAACCGCGGCGACGGTTGTTCCAACGTGATCGCGACGTCGAATTCCCTTGTGTTCAATGTGTTGTGCTCCGTCGCCGTGACCAGTTCGACGTCGAGGTCGGGATGCTTCCGGCGCAGCGTGGTGAGGTTGGGCGTCAACACGAACGCACCGAATCCGTCCGGTGCGGCGATACGAACCGACCCGCTGAGCGAGCCGACGCTGGACGTCTGATCCTCGAATGCAGCGATCAAGGTCGACTCGACGGATTCCGCGTACCCGACCAGTCGTCGGCCGGCTTCGGTGAGACGCCATCCCGCAGGAGTGCGATCGAACAGTCGCTGACCGACCGATTTCTCGAGGCTCGTGATCCGTCGACCGACGGTGGTGTGGTCGACCCCCAGCGCCTTCGCGGCCTCGTTGAGGCGGCCGTGACGGGACACTTCGAGGAAGTAGAGCAGGTGGTCGGCAGTGAACATCCGACGAGGCTATCAGCGTCGTGCATTTTTGCACGCGCCACTGCGATATTGGCCTTTGACTAGCGCAAACTTGCGAGACAAGGTGGATGTCACAACGCCGAGACGAAGGAACCTTTTCGTGAGCACAATTTCGCACTGGTACGACAACAAGCCGTTCGCTGGTACCTCCACCACCACCGCACCGGTCACCAACCCCGCCACCGGCGAGGTCACCGGCCAGCTCGCACTCGCCAACCTCGGCGACGCA